>CAMPIF010000055.1 GCA_946886245.1 Ectopseudomonas composti
TCACCAGCAGGCGCATGGACGCGGTGAAGCCGGCGCAGGCCGGATCGCGCCGGTCGATATCGTCCAGGCGTTGCTGGATGCCGCGCACGTAACCCAGTGCGCCCAGTTCGCGCAGCGCCTGCAGGTCGTCGGTGCCCGGCAGCGTCATGATCTCGGACGGTGACGATTGCAGCCGGGTGCGGTGCACCCAGGTCAGGCCGAGCTGGTGTTGAATGCGCTCCAGCAACTGCGGGGTGTACACCGGTTTGGCCAGGTAGTCGTCGCAGGCAGCGGCGATGCTGCGCTCGCGGTCGTCGGTGAAGGCGTTGGCGGAGATGACGATGATCGGCGCCTGGCACTGGGTGTTGCGGCGAATCAGGCGGCTGGTTTCCCAGCCGTCCATTTGCGGCATGGACAAGTCCATCAGGATCAACGCCGGATTGTGCAGCGCCACCTGACGGATCGCCTCCTGGCCACTGGCGGCCTGGATCACCTCGAAACCCAGCGGTTCGAGCATGCCGGCCAGCACGCGGCGATGCTCGAGGTGATCGTCCACCACCAGGATCAGCCTGCGCTCGCCCTGGTAGCCGGTGATGTCGTGTTCGACGTGCACCACCGCCTGCGGCACCCGTACTTCGGAGAGGAACAGGCGCACCTGAAAGCACGTGCCCTGGCCGGCTTGGCTGTGTACGGAGAGCTCGCCGCCCATCAGCGAAGTGAGCATGCGCGTGATGGTCAGGCCGAGGCCGACACCGTTGTCCTGGCGCATCAGGTCGCCGCGTTCGAAGGGCTGGAAGATCCGCTCGATCTGCTCCGGGGCGATGCCAATGCCAGTGTCGATGATCTCGAAGGTGGCGGTCTCGCGCATGTAGCCGACGCGCAGACGTACTTCGCCGCGCTCGGTAAAGCGCACCGCGTTGCCCAGCAGGTTGATCAGAATCTGCCGCACGCGTTTCTCGTCGCCTCGCACCACGGTGGGCATACGGCCGATGCATTCGAGGCGAAAGTGCAGGCCTTTCTCCGCCGCCTGCGGGGTGAACATGCGCTCGATCTGGTCGATGAACTCCGGAAAGGGTATTTCCGCCAGTTCCAGGTGCAGTTTGCCGGCCTCGATCTTGGCCACGTCGAGCAGGCCATCGATCAAAGACAGCAAGTGCGAGCCACTGCGCAGGATGGTGGCCAGGGCATCCTTGTGCTGGTTCTGCATGGCGGCGTCGCGCTGCAGGATCTGGGTGTAGCCAAGGATGCTGTTGAGTGGTGTACGCAGCTCGTGCGACAGCCCGGTGACGTAGCGGCTCTTCGCCGCATTGGCCGCTTCGGCGGCTTCCTTGGCCTGCTGCAGGGCTTCGTCGGTCTTGCGGTGGGCTTCGATCTCCTGCATCAGCAGCAGGGTCTGACGATCCGATTCCTCCTGCGCCACGCGCCGGCTTTCGCGGGTCAGCACCAGCCACCAGGCGAGCATGGCGGCGAACAGCGAGAGCGTCAGGAAGGCCTTGAGGAAAGCCTGGAACAGTGTCTGGCGGACTTCCGGCTCCTGTGTCAGCAGGCTCAGCGACACCTGGCTATAGATCAACGCCAATGCGCCGAATAGCATCAGTACCAGCAGGCATAGCAGGCCCAGGTATTGCGCCAGACGGCTGTGCAGGCGCGGGATGGAGACGCGCGGGAAGAGCCAGCCGATGAAGTCATCGAGCTGATCACTCAGGCGGGCTCTGGGTTTGCAGCGATCCTCGCAGCGCGCGTCGAGCGAGCAACACAGCGAGCAGATCGGCGCGCCATAGGCGGGGCAGTGTGCAGTGTCTGGTTCTTCGAAACGGTTGTTGCACAGACCGCACTGCACCTGGCCGGCCTCGGTGTGGGGATAAAGCAGGTGCGGCTGGCGTTCGCGGGCAATGTAGTAACGCCCGCCGGTGAGCCAGGCCAACAGCGGTGCCAACAAAAATGCCGAGCACAGCGCGACGGCCGGTGAGGCCGCTTGCGCCAGGGCGCCGAAGAGGCCGCCGTGGGCAAGGACCGAGAGCAAGGAGGCGATCAGCATGGCGCCGACGCCCACCGGGTTGATGTCGTAGAGGTGTGCGCGCTTGAACTCGATGTATTTCGGCGACAGGCCCAGCGGCTTGTTGATCACCAGATCGGCCACCAGCGCGCCGATCCAGGCGATGGCGATATTGGCGTAGAGGCCGAGCACTTCCTCGATTGCCTCGAACACGCCCAGCTCCATCAGCATCAGGGCGATGGCCACGTTGAACACCAGCCATACCACGCGACCAGGATGGCTGTGAGTGATGCGGGCGAAGAAGTTCGACCAGGCCAGCGAACCGGCATAGGCGTTGGTGACGTTGATCTTCACCTGGCTGACGATGACGAACAGCACCATGGCCGCCAGTGCCCATTGCGGCGAGGCGAACACGTAGTTGAAGGCCACCAGGTACATCTGCGTCGGCTCGGCCGCGCGCTCCATGGGGATTTCATGCTGCAGGGCGAGAAAGGCGAGGAAGGCGCCTGCGAGCATCTTCAGCGCGCCGGGGATGATCCAGCCAGGGCCTGCCAGGAGGAGCGCCGTCCACCAGCGCACGCGGTTGGCGCGGGTTTTCTCCGGCAGGAAGCGCAGGTAATCGACCTGCTCGCCGATCTGCGTGATCAGGGCCAGGGCGACGGTGCAGGCAGCGCCGAAGTGCAGCAGGTTGAAGCTGCCGGGGTCGCCCTCACGGCCGGCGAAGCTGGTCCAGTCCGACAGCGCCTCGGGGTTCTTGGCGATGACGAACACGTAGGGCAGCACCAGCAGAAACAGCCACACGGGTTGCGTCCACATCTGCAGACGGTTGATCAGGGTGATGCCGTAGGCCACCAGCGGAATGATGATGATCGAGCAGATCACATAGGCCAGGGCCAACGGGATGTCGAAGTACAGCTCCAGCGCCAGCGCCATGATCGCCGCCTCGAGGGCGAAGAACAGGAAGGTGAAGCTGGCGTAGATCAGCGAGGTGATGGTCGAGCCGATGTAGCCGAAGCCGGCGCCACGGGTCAGCAGGTCCATGTCCAGGCCGGAGCGGGCGGCGTAGTAGCTGATCGGCAGGCCGGTGAGGAAGATCACCAGGCTGACCGCGAGGATCGCCCACAGGGTGTTGGTGAAGCCGTAGGACAGCGCCAGGGCGCCGCCGATGGCTTCCAGGGCGAGGAACGACACGGCGCCGAGCGCGGTGTTGGCGATGCGCAGTTCCGACCATTTGCGGAACGACCTGGGCGTGAAGCGCAGGGCATAGTCCTCCATGGTCTCGTCGGCGACCCAGGCGTTGTAGTCGCGGCGAATCTTGATGATGCGCTGGGTGCCGGTTGGCTGCACGGGCGAAGTCCTGCTGGCGTTATCGGATAAGACCGTCCCTGTCGCGCGTCCCTGTAGGAGCCGGCTTGCCGGCGATCCGCGTCACCAAGAAGGACGCATCGCCCGCGAGCGGGCTCCTGCGGCGCGTTGAAATTGCAACTTCCATGCCCCACTGCGGCGAGGCCTCTGTCGCGCGCGCGGGCTTCTGTCTGCCTGGTTTTTCTGCGCTGAGCTTGCACCAGACTGGCGCAGGGCGCTGTACGTCAGATGACGTATGCCCTTACGTCATGCTGCGTATACCCCGCTCGGTGGGGCAAACGCATCCTTGCTGCGAAGCCGGCGTGGTTCGGCACGAATAACCAGCACAGGAGCACGACCATGGACTCTCAACCGATTCGACTTCTTCCACGCCGGCTGGCGGTGGGGGCGGCAGCGCTCTCGCTGCTGGCCGCCAGCCTGTTCAGCCATGTGGCCAGCGCCGAGGTGAATACCACCGGCCTGGCGGTGACCGACAGCGAGGTCACGGTTGGCATTCTGCATTCGGCCACCGGCACCATGGCCATTTCCGAAACCGGTTCGATTCAGGCCGAGCGTCTGGCCATCGAGCAGATCAACGCCAGCGGCGGCGTGCTCGGCCGGCAGATCAAGGTCGTTCAGGAAGATGGGGCTTCCGACTGGCCAACCTTCGCCGAGAAGGCGCGCAAGCTGCTGGTCGGCGACAAGGTCGCTACCGTGTTCGGCTGCTGGACTTCGGCTTCGCGCAAGGCGGTGCTGCCAGTGTTCGAGAAGGAAAACGGCCTGCTCTACTACCCAACCTTCTACGAAGGCCTGGAGCAGTCGAAGAACGTCATCTACACCGGCCAGGAAGCCACTCAGCAGATCCTCGCGGGCCTGGACTGGGTCGCCAAGGAGAAGGGCGCGAAGACTTTCTACCTGCTGGGCTCGGACTACATCTGGCCGCGCACCTCGATGAAGATCGCGCGCAAGCACATCGAGAACGTGCTCGGCGGCAAGGTCGTCGGTGAGGAGTACTACCCGCTGGGCAACACTCAGTTCGGCTCGCTGATCAACAAGATCAAGCTGCGTAAGCCTGACGTGGTGTTCGCCGCCGTGGTCGGTGGCTCCAACGTCGCCTTCTACAAGCAGATGAAGGCCGCCGGCGTCACCGCCGACAAGCAGACCCTGCTGACCCTGTCGGTCACCGAAGACGAGTTGCTGGGTATCGGCGGCGAGAACATGGCCGGCTTCTACGCCTCGATGAAGTACTTCCAGAGCCTGGACAACCCGAACAACAGCGCCTTCGTCGAAGCCTTCAAGGCCAAGTACGGCAAGGACGCGGTGATCGGTGACGTGACCCAGGCCGCCTACCTCGGCCCGTGGCTGTGGAAAGCCGCCGTGGAGAAGGCTGGCAGCTTCGACATCGACAAGGTGGTCGCCGCTTCCCCGGGCATCGAGCTGGACACCGCGCCGGAAGGCTACGTCAAGGTGCACGACAACCATCACCTGTGGAGCAAGACCCGCATCGGTGAAGTACAGAAGGACGGCCAGTTCAAGGTGGTGTTCGAGTCCGATCTGATCGAGCCGAACCCCTTCCCGGAAGGCTACCAGTAACACTTCTCTCCTCGTAGGAGCCCGCTTGCGGGCGATCCATGGCGCCTCACGGGCCGATCGCCGGCAAGCCGGCTCCTACCGGCTTATCTCTTTTCTTCTGGAGACCATCGACATGGAATGGCTATCGGAATTCGGCGCCATCGCAGCCATGCAGGGGTTCAACGGCTTGTCCGTGTTCTGCGTACTGCTGCTGATGGCTCTGGGGCTGGCGATCATCTTCGGGCAGATGGGCGTGATCAACATGGCGCACGGCGAGTTCCTCACCATCGGCGCCTACAGCACCTTCGTGGTGTCTTCACTGACGTCCAGCTACGCACCGGCCTTCGGGCCTTACTATTTCTTCTTCGCGATCATCCTCTCGTTCTTCATCGCCGGCGCCATCGGCTGGCTGGTGGAATGGGCGATGATCAGCAAGCTCTACCAGCGTCCGCTGGACACCTTGCTGGCTACCTGGGGCCTGTCCCTGGTGATGCAGCAGGGCTTTCGTTCGATCTTCGGCGCGCGTGAAGTCAGCGCCACGCTTCCGGACTGGCTGATGGGCTCCTGGAACCCGACCGAGGCCATCGATATTCCGCGCAACGGCCTGTTCGTCATGGGCCTGACCCTGCTGCTCACCGCCTTGCTGTTTCTGATGATCTACCGCTCGCGCTGGGGCCTGCAGGTGCGCGCCACCATGCAGAATCGGGTGATGGCGCGTTCCGTGGGCATCAACACCAAGCGCGTCGACCGCATGACCTTCGCCCTTGGCTGTGGCGTGGCCGGCGTTGCAGGCGCTGCTTTCACCACCATCGGCTCGACTGGGCCTACGGCAGGTTCGCTGTACATCGTCGATACCTTCCTGGTGGTGGTCTTCGGCGGCGCGTCCAGTCTGCTCGGCACCATCGCCTCGGCCTTCAGCATCGCCCAGGCGCAATCGCTGCTGGAGTTCTTCACCAGCGGTTCGATGGCCAAGGTGTTCACCCTTTCCGCCGTGGTGCTGATCCTGATGCTGCGCCCGCAGGGGCTGTTCTCGGCCAAGGTGCGCAAATGAAACGTAGGAGCCCGCTTGCGGGCGATTGCAAACCTATTCATCGCCCGCAAGCGGGCTCCTACAGGATCGTTGAATTGAGGGCACGAGCATGAATCCGACACTCGACAAACTGCTCGGCGGCAAGCAGGGCGCCATCGGCCTGGCGCTGCTCGCCGCGCTGATCCTGGTGGTATTCCCGCTGGCGCTGGATGCCTTCCGCCTGAACATGGTGGGCAAATACCTGACCTATGCCTTCGTTGCCGTTGGCCTGGTGCTGTGCTGGGGCTATGGCGGCATCCTGAGCCTGGGTCAGGGCATCTTCTTCGGCCTGGGTGGCTACTGCATGGCGATGTTCCTCAAGCTCGAGGCATCCGACCCGGAGAGCACCAAGATCCAGTCCACACCCGGCATCCCGGACTTCATGGACTGGAACCAGATCACCGAACTGCCGCTGTTGTGGGAACCCTTCCACAGCCTGAGCTTCACCCTGATCGCCGTGGTAGTGGTGCCGGTGTTGCTGGCGCTGGTGATCGGTATCGCGATGTTCAAGCGCCGTGTAGGGGACGTGTACTTTTCCATCGTCACTCAGGCCATCGCGCTGATTCTCACCGTGCTGATCATCGGCCAGCAGGGTTTGACCGGCGGGGTCAACGGCATCACCGATCTGCGCACGCTCAAGGGCTGGGACATCCGCAGCGACGAGGCCAAGCTGATCCTCTACTTCGTCAGTGCGGCGCTGTTGATCGGCTGCATTCTCATCGCGCGTTTCATCATCGCCTCCAAGCTGGGCCGTCTGCTGCTGGCGATGCGCGACAAGGAAGAGCGGGTGCGTTTTTCCGGTTACGACGTGGCCAGCTTCAAGATCTTCGTGTTCTGCGTCGCTGCGGCGTTCGCCGGTATCGGCGGGGCGATGTTCACCCTGCAGGTGGGCTTCATGTCACCGAGCTTCGTCGGCATCGTGCCGTCGATCGAGATGGTCATCTTCGCTGCGGTCGGTGGGCGCCTGTCACTGCTCGGTGCGGTGTACGGCGCGTTGCTGGTCAACTTCGGCAAGACCTACTTCTCCGAAAGTTTTCCCGAGCTGTGGCTGTACCTGATGGGCGGCCTGTTCATCGTCGTGGTCATGTACTTCCCCAATGGGCTGGCCGGCCTGTGGGACAGCCACGGCAAGCGCTGGCTGGCGCGACTGCGGCGTCAGCCGCAGGTGGCCGCCGAGCCACAGCCGGTTGCCGTTGCCGCCAGCAAGCGCCCAACCCCTGAACTGGAGACCACGCCATGAACAGCCCCGCAGGCTTTCAGGCCGCCAAGCCGGTACTGGCCATCGAAGGGCTGACCGTGTCCTTCGACGGTTTCAAGGCGGTCAACGACCTCAACCTCTATGTCGACCGCAATGAAGTGCATGTGGTGATCGGCCCCAACGGGGCCGGCAAGACCACGGTGCTCGACCTGATCTGCGGCAAGACCCGCGCCACCGCCGGCAGCATCGATTTCGACGGCCGTGAGCTGACCAGGATGCGCGAGTACGACATCGTCCGCGCTGGCGTCGGGCGCAAGTTCCAGAACCCGTCGATCTACGAAAACCTGACGGTGTTCGAGAACCTGGAAATGTCCTACCCGGCCGGGCGCAAGGTGTTCGGCGCGCTGTTCTTCAAGCGCACGCAAGAGGTGATCGAGCGGGTCGAACAGGTGGCGCAGGAAATCATGCTCGGCGATCACCTGCACCGTCAGGCCGACCTGCTCTCGCACGGGCAGAAACAGTGGCTGGAGATCGGCATGCTGTTGATGCAGGACCCGCAGTTATTGATGCTCGACGAGCCCGTGGCCGGCATGAGTGTCAGCGAGCGAGTGGCCACGGCCGATTTGCTCAATCGCATCAGCCAGGGCCGTTCGGTGTTGGTCATCGAGCACGACATGGAGTTCGTCAAGAGCATCGCCCACCGCGTCACGGTGCTGCACCAGGGCAAGGTGCTGGCCGAGGGCAGCATGGAGGCGGTGCAGAGCAATCCCAAGGTCATCGAGGTGTATCTGGGGCATTGATCCCAGATGCCGAGGCTTCAACCGGACGTAGGGTGCGCCGTGCGCACCATGCGATCGAGCCGCGTAGCCCGGATGAAATCCGGGACGTGTTTAGCAAGGAGTCATCTATGTTCCAGATCAGCAACCTCGCTTCCGGCTACGGCCAGAGCCAGATCCTCCACGAGCTCAACCTCGACGTGGCGAAGAAGGAAATCGTCGCGGTGATGGGCCGCAACGGCATGGGCAAGACCACTCTGTTCAAGAGCCTGATGGGCATCCTGCCGCAGTGGGGCGGGCAGATTCGTGTGGACGGCAAGGATGTGTCGAAACTGGAAACCCATCAGCGGGTGGAAAGCGGCATCGCTTACGTGCCGCAGGGGCGGATGATCTTCTCGCACATGACCGTGCTGGAAAACATCCAGACCGGCCTGCCTGCTTCGGCCGGTGGCAAGGTGCCGGACGATCTCTATGCGCTGTTCCCGGTACTGCTCGAGATGCGCCACCGCAAGGGCGGCAACCTCTCCGGTGGCCAGCAGCAACAGCTGGCCATCGCCCGCGCGCTGGCCACCAACCCCAAGGTGCTGCTGCTCGACGAGCCGACCGAGGGCATCCAGCCGTCGATCATCAAGGATATCGCCCGCAGCCTGAAGGAGATCCGCAACATGCGCGATCTGACCATCGTGGTGTCCGAGCAGGTGCTGTCGTTCACCATGGAAATCGCCGACCGCTTCCTGGTCATCGAGAAGGGCAAGTTCGTCGTCGAGGAAACCCGCGACAAGGTCGACGAGGCGAGCATCAGCCGTTATCTGTCGGTGTGACGCAATCTGTAGGAGCCCGCTTGCGGGCGATGCTGTCGCTTGCAATCAATCGCCGGCAAGCCGGCTCCTACAGGTACAAATTCCCGCTTTACGGTCGCTGTGTTCTCCATGCAGCGGCCGCTTTTTCGCGCCTGCGAAAAATGCCTGCAGGCCGCATGAGTCCTGCAATGCGGGCATACGTCATCCAACGTATTGGCCGATTTCACCGCGCGTTCGAGACTGGCTGCGTATCCCGGCACAGGCCGGCATTCCTCACAGGTCTTATGGAGCTCAGTCATGACCGATACCCTGATCAAGGTCGACCTCAACCAGGCTGCTACCGAAAACGAACAGGTGCACAACCGCTGGCACCCGGACATTCCCATGGCCTGTTGGGTCAACCCGGGGGATGACTTCATTCTCGAGACCTACGACTGGACCGGCGGTGCGATCAAGAACGACGACGACGCCAGCGATGTGCGTGACGTCGACCTGTCCACCGTGCATTACCTGTCCGGGCCGGTGGGCGTGAAGGGCGCTCAGCCAGGTGACCTGCTGATCGTCGAGCTGCTCGATATCGGCGCCAAGCAGGACATGCTCTGGGGCTTCAACGGCTTCTTCTCGAAGAACAACGGCGGCGGCTTTCTGACCGACCATTTTCCGTCCGCGCAGAAGTCGATCTGGGACTTCGAGGGTATGTTCACCAAGAGTCGGCATATTCCCGGTGTGCGTTTCGCCGGCCTGATCCACCCAGGGCTGATCGGCTGCCTGCCGGATCACAAGATGCTCGCTGACTGGAACAAGCGTGAGCAGGCGCTGATCGATACCAACCCGACTCGCGTACCGCCGC
This sequence comes from Ectopseudomonas composti, assembly GCA_946886245.1. The sequence goes on from CAMPIF010000055.1 coordinate 9,585, forward strand.
TGGCCAACCCGCCGTTCGCCAGCACTGCGCATATGGGCAAGATGAAGGGCGAGGCGCGCGACCTGGCAGCCGCTACCGGCGCACGCACCGTGCCGCCGCGGGAGCATGGCGGCAACTGCGATATCAAGGATCTGTCGCGTGGATCGAAGATCTTCTTCCCGGTCTATGTCGACGGCGCCGGCCTGTCGGTGGGCGACCTGCACTTCAGCCAGGGTGATGGCGAGATCACCTTCTGCGGCGCCATCGAGATGGCCGGCTGGGTGCACATGAAGGTCGAGCTGATCAAGGGCGGCATGGCCAAGTACGGCATCAAGAACCCGATCTTCAAGCCCAGCCCGATCGTGCCCACCTACAACAACTACCTGATCTTCGAGGGTATCTCGGTCGACGACGACGGCAAGCAGCACTACCTGGACGTCAACCTGGCCTACAAGCAGGCCTGCCTCAACGCCATCAACTACCTGACCAAGTTCGGCTACTCGCCGGCCCAGGGCTACTCGCTGCTCGGCTCGGCGCCGGTACAGGGGCATATCAGCGGCGTGGTCGACATCCCCAACGCCTGCGCCACGCTGTGGCTGCCGACCGATATCTTCGAGTTCGACATCAACCCCAGCGCCAGCGGCCCGACCAGGTTCCTCGACGGCAGCATCGACCTACCCATCGCCTACGACAAGTGAGCGTACCCGCCTGTGGGAGGGGCTTCAGCCGCGACAATCGCCGCTAAAGCGCCTCCCACAATGCGCCGTCGTCCTATCTTCCCCGAGGAGCGCTCCGATGCCCATCTACGAATACGACTGCCCGAGCTGTGGCGATTTCACCGTGCTGCGGCCGATGGCCGAGCGCGACGCCGCCTGCGCCTGCCCGTACTGCGACGCGCCGAGCGAGCGGGTGATCCTCAGTGCCCCGGGTCTGGCCAGCATGGCCGGCAGCCAGCGCCGCGCCCATGAAACCAACGAGCGCAGCGCCCATGCGCCGCAGAGCCTCGAAGAGTACAAGGCCAACCGCAAGCACCCGGCCGGCTGCAGTTGCTGCGGCCCGAGCAAACCGGTCGAGCGGACCAAGGCCAACCCCCACGGACTCAAGGCCAGTCCATCGGCACGGCCGTGGATGATCAGCCACTGAGGCTGTTTATTGGGTCCCCGCCTGCGCGGGGATGACGTGGGTTTTCACCGTCATTCCCGCGAAGGCGTGAATCCAGTTCGCAGAACGTTCCGTAGGAGCGGCTGGGCGACATTGCGCTTCAGCCGCGATAACCGGCGACCCAGAGAGAATTTCGCGGCTGAAGCCGCTCCCACAAACCGCAGTCAACCGGAGGATATACAGCCATGCGCCACGGCGATATTTCCAGCAGCCCTGATACCGTCGGCGTCGCCGTCGTCAATTACAAGATGCCGCGCCTGCATACCAAGGCCGAGGTGCTCGACAACGCGCGCAAGATCGCCGAAATGATCAAAGGCATGAAGCTCGGCCTGCCCGGCATGGATCTGGTGGTGTTCCCCGAGTACAGCACCATGGGCATCATGTACGACAAGGACGAGATGATGGCCACCGCCGCGACCATCCCCGGTGAGGAAACGGCGATCTTCTCCGCCGCCTGCCGCGAGGCCAGGACCTGGGGCATCTTCTCGCTTACCGGCGAGCGCCACGAAGAGCACCCGCACAAGGCACCGTATAACACCCTCATCCTGATCAACGACCAGGGCGAGATCGTCCAGCGTTACCGCAAATGCATTCCCTGGTGTCCCATCGAGGGCTGGTATCCAGGCGACCGCACTTACGTCTCCGAAGGCCCCAAGGGCATGAAGATCAGCCTGATCATCTGCGACGACGGCAACTACCCGGAAATCTGGCGTGACTGCGCGATGAAGGGTGCCGAACTGATCGTGCGCTGCCAGGGCTACATGTACCCGGCCAAGGACCAGCAGGTGTTGATGGCCAAGACCATGGCCTGGGCCAACAACTGCTACGTGGCGGTGGCCAACGCCACCGGCTTCGACGGCGTCTACAGCTACTTCGGCCACTCCGCGTTGATCGGCTTCGACGGCCGCACCCTGGGTGAATGTGGCGAGGAGGAAATGGGTATCCAGTATGCCCAGCTGTCGGTGTCGCAGATCCGCGATGCGCGCGCCAACGACCAGTCGCAGAACCATCTGTTCAAGCTGCTGCACCGTGGCTACACCGGCGTCTACAACTCCGGTGATGGCGACAAGGGCGTGGCCGATTGCCCGTTCGAGTTCTACCGCACCTGGGTGCTGGACGCGCAGAAGGCCCGGGAGGACGTGGAGAAGCTGACCCGCTCGAGCATCGGCGTGGCCGACTGCCCGGTGGGCGAGCTGCCGCACTCCGGCAAGGAGCGGGCGGTGTAGGGTGCGCCGTGCGCACCGTGAGAACCATTGGTGCGCACGGCGCACCCTACCGGTGATCGTCCCATGCCTTTCGTAAACGACCTTATTGAACACAATCGCCACCGACTGGACGAAGTCTCCGTCGCACGATTGCAATCACGTTTCCTCTTTGAACCCGCTGCCGTGATGGCCCTGCTACGTTCGCGCATCGTCGGCCAGGACGCGGTGCTGGCGCAGGTCGAGGCCATGCTCAAGGTGGTCAAGGCCGATATCGGCGAGCGCGAGCGGCCACTGGCGGTGAACCTGTTCATGGGTCCGACCGGCGTCGGCAAGACCGAGATCGTGCGCCTGCTGGCGCAGGCCATTCATGGCCGCGTCGATGCCTTGTGCCGGATCGACATGCACACCCTGGCCCAGGAGCACTACGCCGCCGCCCTGACCGGTGCGCCGCCTGGTTACGTTGGCAGCAAGGAGGGCACCACGCTGTTCGATGCCGAAGCCATTGCCGGCAGTTTCGGGCGGCCCGGTATCGTGCTGTTCGACGAACTGGAGAAGGCCAGTGCCGAAGTGCTGCGGAGCCTGCTCGGCATTCTCGAACATGGCCGTCTGACCCTGACCGCCGGCAGCCGCACCCTGGACTTTCGCAACAGCCTGATCTTCATGACCAGCAACATCGGCGCGCAACAGGCGCAGCGCTACCGTGAGCGCTTCACGCGTGGCTGGCGACGTTGGCTGGGGCTGGCGCCGAGAGGCGAGGCCGCATTGCTGGAGCAGAGGCTGCATGAGCGCTTCGAGCCGGAATGGCTCAATCGTATCGACCGCATTCTGGTGTTCGAACATGTCGACGAGCAGTGGCTCGATGCCTTGCTGAACATCGAGCTGGACAAGCTCAATCAGCGCCTGGGTCGTCAGGGTCGCTCGCTACACGTGGAGCGGAGTGCCCGCGCCTGGCTGTGCCGCGGGCATGACATCCGCTTCGGTGCTCGTGCCTTGGCCCGGCGGCTGCGCACCGAACTTGAGCCGGCAATCGCCGAATGCCTGCTGAATGACCCCACCACGACCCGACTGCTTTGCACCTGCGAGCACGGTAGTTTGCTGGTCAGCGAGTGCTCTTCGTAGGAGCCGGCTTGCCGGCGATCAGGGGCAAGCGTGATTCAGAAGCTGATCGCCCGCAAGCGGGCTCCTACAGGTTTGAGCCTTTAGTGATGCTCGCGCGTGGCGCGGAATTTGACCTCCGGCCAGCGCTCTTCCATCAGGCTGAGGTTGACGCGGGTCGGGGCCAGGTAGGTGAGGTGGCCGCCGCCGTCAACGGCGAGGTTCTCATGGGCCTTGTCCTTGAATTCCTTGAGCTTCTTCTCGTCGCTGCACTCGATCCAGCGGGCCGACCAGACGTTGATCGCCTCGTAGGCGCACTCGACCTTGTATTCCTCCTTGAGGCGGCTGGCGACCACGTCGAACTGCAGCACACCGACCGCGCCGAGGATGATGTCGTTGTTGCGCTCGGGGAAGAACACCTGGGTGGCGCCTTCCTCGGCCAGCTCCTGCAGGCCCTGGCGCAGCTGCTTGGATTTCAGCGGGTCCTTCAGGCGCACGCGGCGGAACAGTTCCGGGGCGAAGTGCGGGATGCCGGTGAAGCCCAGGTTTTCGCCTTCGGTGAAGGTGTCGCCGATCTGGATGGTGCCGTGGTTGTGCAGGCCGATGATGTCGCCGGCGTAGGCCTCTTCCAGGTGCTCACGCTCGCTGGAGAAGAAGGTCAGCGCGTCGCCGACGCGCACGTCCTTGCCCAGGCGCGCGTGGCGCATCTTCATACCCTGTGTGTACTTGCCCGAGCAGATGCGCATGAAGGCGATGCGGTCGCGGTGTTTCGGGTCCATGTTCGCCTGGATCTTGAACACGAAGCCTGTGAACTTCTCCTCGGTCGGCTCCACCGTGCGCTCGTTGGCCGCGCGTGGCAGTGGGCGCGGCGCCCAGTCGACCACGGCGTCGAGCACATGATCGACACCGAAGTTGCCCAGCGCGGTGCCGAAGAACACCGGGGTCATCGTGCCCTTGAGGAAGGCTTCAGGTTCGAACTCATGGCAGGCGCCTTGCACCAGTTCCAGCTCTTCGACGAAGCGCTCGTACATGTCGCCGAGGTGGTTGCGAGCTTCGTCGGAATCCAGCTTCTCGATGATCTTGACTGCAGTGCGCTCGTGGCCATGACCCGGGGTGTAGACGATGATGTAGTCGCCGGTCAGGTGGTAGACACCCTTGAAGTCCTTGTAGCAGCCTATCGGCCAGGTGATCGGCGCTGCCTTGATGTTGAGCACCGCCTCGATCTCGTCGAGCAGTTCGATGGGGTCGCGGATGTCGCGGTCGAGCTTGTTGATGAAGCTGACGATGGGCGT
>CAMPIF010000056.1 GCA_946886245.1 Ectopseudomonas composti
GAGGGAGGCGGCGTGATCCAGCGGCCGATCACCGAGCGCGCGCTAGATCGTGGACTCGCGACGCTCGCGCGCCTGCTCGAGCAACGCCACCCCGGCACCAGGGTCGTCTTCGACTGCGGGCCAGGCGAACGGCTCGACTCCGTTGGCGAAGCGGCTGCGCTGCGGCAGGCCTGCGGGACCCTGCCCGTGCCAGAACACCAGGACGCGCCGCTCGTCGAGCGGGATGGCGACATGAGAGTCAGCCTCGGCCCAGCCGTGCCCGGGGAAGTGCTTGCCGGTAGCCGCCATGCCCGCCTGATGCATGCCACGGATGAAAGCGGCTGCCAGCGTGGTGGCCCGTTGCGGATCCCCCTCGAAGGCACGACTGCCAACCACCGCACTGCGCTGGTGGTCGAGATCCAGTACCGGCGCAAAGCTCAGGTCCAGGCCAACCGCCAACACCTCGGTTGCCATCAGCCAGCCGCAGTGCTCGGCCAGCGCCTCGGCATTGTCGTTGTCGGCGATGGCGCGCATCGCCGGCAAGCGCAAAAAGCCCTGGCGCAGGCGCTGCACCCGGCCACCTTCCTGATCCACCGCCAGCAGCAGGTCCGGGCGCACCGCACGGATGCTCTGGCACAGTTCGCGCACCTGACGCGGCGATTCGATGTTGCGGGCAAAAATGATCAGACCGCCCACTTCGGGCTGGCGCAGCATCTGGCGATCCTCGGCGGTCAACCAGGTGCCGGCGATGTCCATCATCAAAGAGCCTTGCATGAGTCTATTTCCTCAGGTGAAGTCTTGGTCTGCAGCCCACTGCGGGCACGGCGCCTCATCGATACGCACGTTGCAATGCAGCGGCACGCACTCGAAAAGCGCCAGCATGTCGGCGTTACGCAAACGAATGCAGCCATGGGACAACGGCGTCCCCATGGGTTCCGTATCCGGCGTGCCATGCAGATAGATATAACGGCGAAAGGTATCGACCTCGCCCAGGCGATTGCGCCCAGGCTCAAGACCGCTCAGCCAGAGAATGCGGGTGAGAATCCAGTCGCGGCCAGGAAACTGCTCGTGCAGCTCAGGTGACCACACTTCCCCCGTCCAGCGACGACCGCGCAATACCGCCGCCAGAGGCAAACCAGCGCCGATTCTCGCGCGCACCTGATGCAGCCCGCGCGGCGTACAGCCTGAGCCGTTGAGCTCACCCGCCCCACCGAGCGCCGTGGAGACAGGCAAGCTCAGCAGCAGCCGCCCGGCATTGAAGCCGTAGAGCGCCTGATCGGCAATGGAGATATGCAGTAGATCGAGATCGGACATGGGCCGCTAGCTTAGCCGAAGGGCGAAGCCAAGCCCACCTGCCGCCAAGTCAAACCTTGGGCGCGGCGCTGGGAGTCTTGCTGCGCGGCTTGAGCTGCGCGCCGGCCAACGCCGGATCGGCGATCCCCGTTTCCGAACGCATGCCGGCAGCCAGGAACGGCACCATCATGCGCATCACCTGCTCGATCGAGGTGTTGACGCCGAAATCGGTCTCGGCCATCGCGCGCAAGGCCTTGATACCGGACATGCTGAACGCCGCAGCGCCGAGCATGAAGTGCACGCGCCAGAACAGTTCCAGTGGTGGAATACGCGGCGCCGCTTCATGCACCAGCAGCATGTAACGACGGAAAACCTTGCCGTAGACCTCTTCCAGGTATTTGCGCAAGTGACCCTGACTCTGGCTGAAGGCCAGACCGAGCAGGCGCATGAAGATGGACAGGTCGTTGCCGCTGCGCGGCTTCACAGCCAGGGCCTGCTCGACCAGAAGCTCGAGCAGTTCCTCCAGGGACACCTGGGTTTCGGACTTGGCCTGACGGCGATCGAGTTCCTTCTCCAGGCTGGTACAGAAAGGCCCGAGGAAACGCGAAAAGACCGCCTGAATCAGCGCTTTCTTCGAACCGAAGTGGTAGTTGACGGCAGCCAGGTTGACCCCGGCCTTGCTGGTGATCAGGCGCAGCGAGGTCTCGGCGAAGCCTTTTTCCGCGAACAGCTGCTCCGCAGCATCGAGAATGCGTTCAACGGTTTCCGACTGAGCCATGAGTTATCACCTGACAAACACTTGTTTGAAACATACGTTTCATCCCACTGAATTGTCAAGCCGCATGAGCCGTCTTTTAGCCGGCTGGTCACAGCTTACAACAAGCAGAGACGCAGATGACCCGGCATGGGTAACGAGCCGGCCTGCAACCATCTACAAAATGGCGTTGCCAAGCCCCGCTTACTGTATATAATCCCAGTCACTGTATAAAAAGACAGAGCCCAGCCATGCTGAAACTGACGCCACGCCAAGCCGAGATTCTCGCCTTCATCAAACGCTGCCTGGAAGACAACGGCTACCCACCCACCCGCGCGGAAATCGCTCAGGAGCTGGGGTTCAAATCACCCAACGCAGCAGAAGAGCACCTCAAGGCCCTCGCCCGCAAGGGTGCCATCGAGATGACGCCAGGCGCTTCACGCGGCATCCGCATTCCCGGCTTCGAGGCAGGTGCCGCGAACGAGGATACGGGCCTCCCGGTAATCGGCCGTGTCGCCGCCGGCGCACCGATCCTCGCACAGCAACATGTCGAGGAATCCTGCCAGATCAACCCGGCGTTCTTTCAGCCCAAAGCCGACTATCTGCTGCGCGTACGCGGCATGAGCATGAAAGACATCGGCATCTTCGATGGTGATCTGCTCGCCGTGCACACCACCCGGGAAGCCCGCAATGGCCAGATCGTCGTCGCCCGTATCGACGATGAAGTGACGGTCAAACGCTTCAAGCGCGAGGGCAACAAGGTCTGGCTGATTGCCGAGAACCCTGAATTCGCACCGATCGAAGTGGACCTGGAACACCAGGATCTGGTCATCGAAGGTTTGAGCGTCGGTGTAATCCGCCGCTGAGGAGACACCATGCACGTGCAGCAGTCGTTCGAGCGTCCACAACTTCCCCTTTTCGACGCCTTTCTTGCCGGAACGTCGAGTGCGCCACGGTTAGCGACCGAAGACATCTCTCGCAACGAGGATGATCAGGCGTTCAGCGAACTGGCTCTACGTGGCGCTGCCGGCCACTGCCTGCACTTGCTGGCCCCGATTCTGCGCGAGTTGAGCGAGAACCAGGATGCGCGCTGGCTGACCCTGGTGGCACCACCAGCCAGCCTTACGCAAAGCTGGCTGCGCGAGGCAGGCCTGAACCGTGAGCGCATTCTCCTGCTGCATCCACGGCAGGGGCAGAATGCCCTGGCACTGGCGGAAGAAGCCCTGAAACTCGGCCGCAGCCATACCGTGATCAGTTGGCTGCATCCGGTCGAGAGCAGCACTCGCCAGCGCCTTGCACAGGCCGCCAATGCAGGCGGCGCGCAGAGCCTGAATATCAGCCTGGGTTGAACTCGCCAGGTTGCATCTGCGCAAATGAAAACGGGGCTCCATTGGAGCCCCGTTTTCGTCGAACCGTGGCGACTCAGTGGAGAACGCGCGCGCCTTCTTCTTCACCACTGAAATCGCCCTCAGCCATTCGGCCGGCCATCTGCACGCCGACATTGAGCATGGCCTTGGCCACCTCGATGTGCTGACCCTGCAGGAAAGCCTTGGCATCGGCAGAGAAGTCCAGAGTCACCAGAGCCTCTTCATCCTCTGCGCGACGCAGGGCAATACGCCCATCGGGCAGTTCGACGATTTCCAGGAAGGATGTTGGCATGGCTCAGTCTCTGTGCAAAAACACGACATTGTAACAGTCTGCCGGGGTCATCCCCAGTCCACTGGTCCAGTTAAACCCAATCAGCACTCGCTGAGGCCTTCGCGAAAGCGCAGCACCAGGGTCTTGAGTTGCTGACGCCAGGCATCGACATCATCGAGGCTCAGCTCGGCCGCCTCTTCGCCAACGCTGACGGCCGTGATCAAGGGCAGGGACGGATCGACCTTGGCCTTGCGCTCCTCACGCGGGGGCTGGAACAGCGCAGCATAGGCCGCCAGCAGCTCGGCCAGCCAGGTTTCGCGCTGCTGCGCCAATTCGACCAACTCGGCCAGCTCTGGGCTGGGCGAGCCATCAAGCACGGCCTGCTGCACGAAGGACTCGACACGCGAGGGCGTCGCGTCGTTCATGCGGTAATAGCCGGCAATCTCATGACACAGCCCGAGCAACCCGCCATAGAGGTGAAACAGCGCCGCCTCGCGCTCGGCCTGCGCCAGTGCCTGCACATTGAACGCGGAGGAGGCTTCGGCCTTGCGCCAGTTATCCAGGGCAATACCGGCGAAGAAAATCTTCTGGTTGGTACGGGTATAGATTTCTTTGGCCATTACGGCGACCTCCACAGCAGATCGGGTCATGATACGCGCGTCTGCCCTGCCTGACGCGCATCTCATCAGGCACTCAGGGCGTCGCTGTTACGACGCCAGGCCGAGGCGCGGCAGATCGTGACCAAGCGCTAGCGCTTGTCCTCGACCTTCCATTTGCCGCCATCGAAGAACGCACGCCAGCCAGTCGGCTTGCCATCGACTTCGGACTGCACGTATTGCTCCTTGGTCTTGCGGCTGTAGCGAATCACCGCCGGACGGCCATCCGGATCCTTCTGCGGGGCATCGCAAAGGAAGTGGTACTTGGGGTCGATCTCATGCTTGTGCGGAACGATCTCCAGCACCAGCGGCGCACGCGTCTCGCGGTTCTTGGGGAACTGGCTGGCGGCGAGGAACAGGCCCGATGCGCCGTCACGCAGCACGTAGGTGTCATCCACCTTCTCGCACTTGAGCTCGGGCATCTCCACCTTGTCCATCTTCGGCGGCGCCGCTTCGCCGTTCTTGAGCAACTTGCGGGTGTTCTTGCAGCTGGCATTGGTGCAACCGAAGAACTTGCCGAAACGCCCCGTCTTGAGCTGCATCTGGCTGCCGCACTTGTCGCACTCCAGACTCGGGCCTTCGTAGCCCTTGATGCGGTACTGGCCCTGCTCGACCTCGTAGCCGCTGCAATCGGGATTGTTGCCGCAGATGTGCAACTTGCGGGTTTCATCCAGCAGATAGGCATCCATGGCCGTGGCGCAGATCGGGCAGCGATGCTTGCCGAGCAGCACCAGGGACTCGGACTCGCCCTCATCATCGGCAGCGATCTCATCGCCCGGTACCAGGTTGATGGTGGCCTTGCAGCGCTCCTTCGGTGGCAGCGCATAGCCCGAGCAACCGAGGAACACGCCGGTGGAGGCGGTGCGGATCATCATTGGCCGGCCGCACTCGCGGCAGGCAATATCGGTCAGCGTCGGCTGGTTGGCACGCATACCGCCCTCACCCGCCTCGGCAACTTCGAGCTTCTTCTTGAAATCACCGTAGAACTCGTCGAGCAGGTGCTTCCACTCGCGCTCGCCCTGGGCCACATCGTCGAGATGCTCTTCCATGGTGGCGGTAAAGCTGTAATCCATCAGGTTGGCGAAGCTCTCGTCGAGACGCTCGGTGACGATGTCACCCATCTTCTCAGCGTAGAAGCGACGGTTGTGCACCGTGACGTAGCCACGATCCTGAATGGTGGAAATGATCGCCGCATAGGTGGAAGGACGACCAATCCCGCGTTTTTCCAGCTCCTTGACCAGGCTCGCTTCGGAGTAGCGCGCAGGCGGCTTGGTGAAGTGCTGGCTGGGGTCGAGCTGGATCAGCTTGAGGCCCTCGCCTTCCTTCATTTCCGGCAGGACGTCGTCCTCGCCCGGCTTGCTCTGCTGCGGCAGCACACGGGTGTAACCGTCGAACTTGAGGATGCGACCCTTGGCGCGCAGCTCGAAATTGCCAGCAGCCACGGTGACGCTGGTGGACAAGTACTCGGCCGGCGGCATCTGGCAGGCGACGAACTGACGCCAGATCAGGTCATACAGACGCTCGGCATCACGCTCCATGCCAGACAGCTGGGTCGGGCGCAGGTTGACGTCGGACGGACGAATCGCTTCGTGCGCCTCCTGAGCGCCCTCCTTGCTCGAGTACAGGATCGGCTTGCCCGGCAGGTACTTGTCGCCGTACTCGCTGCCGATGAAGCCACGCACCATCTCCACGGCGTCGTTCGACAGGTTGGTCGAGTCGGTACGCATATAGGTGATGTAGCCAGCTTCGTACAAACGCTGAGCCATCATCATGGTCTTCTTCACCCCGAAGCCCAGGCGGTTGCTCGCAGCCTGCTGCAGGGTGGAGGTAATGAAGGGTGCCGACGGCTTGCTGCTGGTCGGGCGGTCTTCGCGCTTGACCACGCTATAGCTGGAAGCCTTGAGCTTCTCCAGCGCGGCCATGGCCTGCGCTTCGTTGACCGGCTTGAAGGCAGCGCCACTTTCACGCACCACCTCGAAACGCACCTTGGCGTTCTTCGCGGTGCCGAGATCGGCATGCACTTCCCAGTATTCTTCCGGGACGAAGGCACGGATTTCTTTCTCGCGCGCCACCACCAGCTTCACGGCTACAGACTGCACCCGGCCGGCAGACAGGCCACGAGCGATCTTCGCCCACAGCAGCGGCGAGACCATGTAGCCCACCACGCGGTCGAGGAAGCGACGCGCCTGCTGGGCATTGACGCGGTTGATGTCCAGCTCGCCCGGCTTGGAGAAGGCTTCCTGAATCGCCTTCTTGGTGATCTCGTTGAACACCACGCGCTTGTAGCGGCTGTCATCGCCACCAATGGATTCGCGCAGGTGCCAGGCAATGGCTTCCCCTTCGCGATCCAAGTCGGTTGCGAGATAGATGGTGTCGGCATCCTTGGCCAGGCGGCGCAGTTCTTCGATCACCTTTTCCTTGCCGGGGAGGATCTCGTACTTGGCCTTCCAGCCGTGCTCGGGGTCGACCCCCATACGGCTGAACAGCTGGCGTTTGGCCTTTTCCTTGGGCGACAGCGCAGGCGCCTCAGCGGCAGCCTTGCCGCGCTTGGCAGGCTCCTTGGTGGCGCTTGCCGAGCCGCTGGTAGGCAGGTCACGGATGTGGCCGATGCTCGACTTCACCACGTACTGGCTGCCCAGGTACTTGTTGATGGTCTTGGCCTTGGCCGGGGATTCCACGATGACCAGCGATTTGCCCATGGATCAGAAGATTCCTGAATTGCGAAATATAGAAGGCACGAAGCCGAGGGTGTTTACAAAGCAGCGCGCGAAGGTCAAGCAAGGCGAAACAGTCGAAAAAGCGCAGTGAACGAGCTGTACATGAGCATTTTGAGGCTGGTTTCAACGCAGCATGGCCGTGCGCAGCAATTTGTAGACGCCCTCTAAGGCCCCGCTATATATAGTGGTGACCAAGCGAAGGTCAAGCGCAGGGGCTTTGCAGTCAGACTTGCGAAGCGCCGATGGGGCTGACTTCGGCCTGAATCAAAGCAAAGCGTGGAACGCGCTCGCCGTCCACTTCGATCTCCTCACAGAACATGCTCAGCGGCCTTACCCACAAGCCAAACTCGCCGTACAGCGCTTGGTAGACCACCACCTCCTCCTCGTTCTCGGAATGGCGGGCCACCCCGAATACGCGGTACTGCGGGCCTTTGTAGTGGCGATAAAGTCCTGGCTGCAACTGCATGAGCGGTTCCCGATATAAAAAGCCGTAAAAAGCAAAACCGGGGCACTGGGCCCCGGTTTCTGTCCGCTGACGCTTAAACGCGCTCGAAGACGGTGGTGATGCCTTGGCCAAGGCCCACGCACATGGTGGAGACACCCAAGGTGCCGCCGTTCTGTTTCATGACGTTGAGCAGGGTACCGGAGATACGGGCACCGGAACAACCGAAGGGGTGACCCAGGGCGATCGCGCCGCCGTGCAGGTTGACCTTCTCTTCCATCTTGTCGAGCAGTTTCAGGTCCTTCAGCACAGGCAGGGCCTGAGCGGCGAAGGCTTCGTTGAGCTCGACGAAATCGATGTCAGCCATGCTCAGACCGGCGCGCTTGAGCGCCTTCTGAGTGGACGGCACCGGACCATAGCCCATGATCGCCGGATCGACACCGGCAACGGCCATGGCGCGCACCACGGCCATCGGGGTGATACCCAGGTCCTGGGCGCGCTGGGCGCTCATGACGATCATGCAGGAGGCACCATCGGTGATCTGCGAGGACGTGCCTGCAGTCACGGTGCCGCCTTTCGGGTTGAACGCGGGCTTCAGCGCAGCCAGGCTCTCGAGGGTGGTTTCCGGACGAATGGTTTCGTCGAAGTCGTACACCTTCAGGAAGCCATTCTCGTCGTAGCCTTGCATCGGGATGATTTCATCCTTGAACTTGCCTTCGACGGTCGCCTTGTGCGCCAGACGGTGCGAACGCTCACCGAAGGCGTCCTGCTGCTCACGGCTGATGCCGTGCATCTTGCCCAGCATTTCGGCGGTCAGGCCCATCATGCCGGATGCCTTGGCGGCGTACAGCGACAGGTGCGGGTTCGGGTCGACGCCATGCATCATGCCGACGTGGCCCATGTGCTCCACACCACCGACGACGAACACATCGCCGTTACCGGTCTGGATCGCCTGCACGGCGGTGTGCAGAGCGCTCATGGACGAACCGCACAGGCGGCTGACGGTCTGGCCGGCACTGGTGTGCGGGATCTGGGTCATCAGCGACGCCATGCGCGCGATGTTCCAGCCCTGCTCCAGGGTCTGGTTGACGCAGCCCCAGATCACATCCTCGACTTCGGCCGGATCGACCTTGGCGTTACGCTCCAGCAGCTTGCTGATCAGGTGCGCAGACATGGTCTCGGCGCGGGTGTTACGGTGCATGCCGCCCTTGGAACGACCCATCGGGGTACGACCGAAGTCGACGATCACTGCATCTCTAGGATTCAGGCTCATATTTCTACTCTCGCTCTGTTCGCTGCACGATTAACCGAAGAACTTCTGGCCGTTGGCGGCCATTTCGCGAAGTTTTGCGGTCGGGTGGTACAGGGCGCCCAGCTCGGCATACTTGTCAGCCAGGGCGACGAATTCAGCCACACCAATCGAATCGATGTAGCGCAGCGCACCGCCACGGAAGGGAGGGAAGCCGATACCGTAGATCAGGCCCATGTCGGCCTCGGCTGCGGTGTCGACGATGCCGTCTTCCAGGCAACGAACGGTTTCCATGCACAGCGGGATCATCATGAAGTTGATGATGTCCTCGTCGCTGACTTCACGCTCTTCGACCACGATGGACTTGAGCAGCTCGTAGGCCGCCGGGTCGGTGACCTTCTTCGGCTTGCCGCGCTTGTCGGTCTCGTAAGCGTAGAAGCCCTTGCCGTTCTTCTGACCCAGACGATTGGCGTCGTACATCACGTCGACGGCAGTCTTGCCTTCCACGGCCATGCGGTCCGGGAAGCCTTCGGCCATCACGTCACGGCCGTGGTGGCCGGTGTCGATACCGACCACGTCGGAGAGATAAGCCGGGCCCATGGGCCAGCCGAACTTTTCCATCACCTTGTCGATACGCACGAAGTCGACGCCGAAGCCCAGCAGCTTGGAGAAGCCGCCGAAGTACGGGAACAGCACGCGGTTGACCAAAAAGCCCGGGCAGTCGTTGACCACGATCGGGTTCTTGCCCATTTTCTTGGCGTAGGCAACGGTGGTGGCCACGGCCACTTCGCTGGACTTCTCGCCACGGATGACTTCCACCAGCGGCATCATGTGCACCGGGTTGAAGAAGTGCATGCCGACGAAGTTTTCCGGACGCTTGAGTGCCTGGGCCAGCAGGGAGATGGAGATGGTCGAGGTGTTGGAGGCCAGGATGGCGTCTTCACGCACCACGCCTTCCACTTCGGCCAGCACGATCTGCTTGACCTTGGGGTTCTCGACCACGGCTTCGACGACGATGTCGACGTTGCCGAAATCACCGTAGGACATGGTCGGACGGATGGCGTTGAGGGCTTCGGCCATCTTCGCCGGGGTCATGCGGCCTTTCTCGACGCGTTTGCCGAGCAGCTTGGAAGCCTCGGCCAGACCCATCTGGATACCCTCTTCACGGATATCCTTCATCAGGATCGGCGTGCCCTTGGAGGCCGACTGGTAGGCGATGCCGCCGCCCATGATGCCGGCGCCGAGTACGGCGGCCAGTTTCACGTCGCGGGCGATCTCGTCGTGGTGCTTGGCTTTCTTCTTCAGTTCCTGATCATTGAGGAACAGACCGATCAGGCTCTCGGCAACCGAGGTCTTGGCCAGCTTGACGAAGCCGGCGGCCTCGACTTCCAGCGCCTTGTCACGACCGAAGTTGGCCGCTTTCTGAATGGTCTTGATCGCCTCGACCGGCGCCGGGTAGTTCGGGCCGGCCTGGCCAGCGACGAAGCCCTTGGCGGTCTCGAAGCACATCATCTGCTCGATGGCGTTGAGCTTGAGCTTTTCCAGCTTGGGCTGACGCTTGGCCTTGTAGTCCAGCTCGCCGGAGATGGCGCGCTTGACCAGATCGAGAGCGGCGGCCTGCAGCTTGTCTGCGCTGACCACGGCATCGACGGCGCCCACTTTCAGAGCGTCATCGGCACGGTTTTCCTTGCCCGAAGCGATCCACTCGACGGCGTTGTCGGTACCGATCACACGCGGCAGGCGCACGGTACCGCCGAAGCCCGGGTAGATGCCCAGCTTGACTTCCGGCAGGCCGATCTTGGCACTGGCGCTCATTACGCGGTAGTCAGCGGCCAGGCACATCTCGAAACCGCCACCCAGGGCGATGCCGTTGATGGCGACGACGGTCGGCACGGCGAGGTCTTCGAAATCACTGAAGATCTTGTTGGCTTCCAGGTTGCCAGCCACCAGCTCTGCGTCGGGCAGTTTGAAGTTGTCGACGAACTCGGTGATATCGGCGCCGACGATGAACACGTCCTTGCCACTGGTGACAATCACGCCCTTGATCGAACCGTCAGCCTTGATCGCGTCGACGGAGGCGCGCAGCTCGTTGAGGGTAAGACGGTTGAATTTGTTGACGGACTCACCCTTGAGGTCGAACTTCAATTCGACGATGCCGCTCTCAAGAGCCTTAACCGTGATGGCTTTACCTTCGTAAATCATCAACTGATCTCCACGGTATGGAAGCTGAACAGTACACATCGGAGCCAACCGGCAGGCCAGCTCGCGGCAGCGCCGCACGAGCATAGCCCCAATCGGTACGACACACCCACCGACGCGATATTCGGGCTGCATATGGCGCGCCTGACAAGGCAAACGCTCAATTCATACGCCCGTTTGATTTGGGTGTGCACACCTTCAGGGAAAAGCCTGCACTTGTCAATTGGCCTCTTTTCGTCGATTTCCCGACGTTTTCTGCAGGCCTGGTCATTCGTGGCCTCCAGCCGGTTCCGATAAACAGCGTCAATAACGCGCCATTGCGAGCGCCTGCCTGCCTGGTATGGACAGGTCCAGGCGCCTAGCCAAATCGCCCCGCGCCGGGTACAGTCGTCTCACTTTCAGCTGGCACAGCGCCACCTGAGGGCAACACAAAAACAAATCGAGCCCCTCGATGGGCCATACGGAGTCGCCAATGTCGAGCCGCCGTTCGCTTGTATTTCCCCTGAGCGCCCTGCTCCTTTTCGTCTTCACGTCGCTCTCCTCCACCTTGCTCAGCGCCGCGCCAGCCAATGATCTGCTGCGCCTGCACCAGCTGCGCCTGGCAACACAGAAAAGCCTGGGCGACTTCTACATGTATAACGGCATGGAAGGCGACCAGCGCTACGCACGGATGATTGGCGAGTCCCTGCAGGAAGGCCAATCACACCTGAACGACCTGGGCGAAATGCCCGGCGATGCGAGCAAGGCGCTACGCGCGCAGCTGCAAACCAATTGGCAAAGTTACCGCAGCGGGCTCCAGGTACTGATGGACGCCATGCGCAGCCAGGGTTTCACCGACCTGCAACCCGTCGCCGATCTGGCCGAGAACAACCAGCGCATCATGGCCATCAGTCAGGAGCTGTATCAGAAGATTCAGCAAGAAAGCGGTTTCAGCGTACCGCAGCTGACTCAGAAGAGCCGTGAGCAGAGCCTGCTGATGCAGAACATCGCCCTGGACTATGCTTCACGCAGTGCCTCGGTCGGCGCCAGCTTCTTCGGCGGTGGCGAAGAACGCGCCATTGACGAGCTGGCAGGCGAATTCGCCAGCAAGCTGGACAATCTCAGTGCCGCCCAGCAGAACACCCCGGAGATCAACGCAGCCCTGAACGCCATCGGCACCAAGTGGCGTTACATCGAGAACTCCCTGCGCAACTACAACGAAAACACCGTACCTTTCCTGATCAGCAAGTATTCCGACAGCATCATCGAAGGCCTGGAAGCCGTTGCCGCCCAGTACGCCACCAGCCAACACTGATGCCCATGTTTCCGGCCTGCCTGGCCCAACTATTGCCCGGTGCTCGCACCGGGCTTTTCTTTGCCTTTTTCATGACCGGTCGCCCTATCCCTCACAATGGGGCCATACTTGAAACAGAGCCATCTGCCCCTTAAGGAGGAGTTCACCATGCCCTATCAGCACATTCTGGTCGCCGTCGACCTGACCGAGGAATGCGACCCCGTAGTGGTACGCGCGCAGAAACTGGCCCAGGCCAGTGGCGCCAAGATGTCTCTGGTGCATATCGTCGAACCGATGGCCATGGCCTTCGGCGGTGACGTGCCGATGGACCTGTCGATGCTGCAGCAACAGCAGTTCGAACAGGCCCGCGAGCGCCTGGACAGCTTCACTGGCAAGTATCCCGAGCTGACTGCCGATCAGCGCCATCTGGCTTATGGCCAACCGCGCCAGGAAATCCACCGCCTGGCCGAAGAGCAGGGTTGCGACCTGATCGTGGTCGGCAGCCATGGTCGCCACGGCCTGGCGCTGCTGTTGGGCTCCACCGCCAATGACGTGCTGCACGGCGCGCCCCGCGATGTACTCGCAGTGCGTCTGAAGAAAGGCGAAAAAGGCGCTTGAGATCGCGTCGCGGCTGAAGCCCCTCCCACAGTAGCCGCGTTGGCTCTGCCCATGGGAGGCGCTTCAGCGGCGAGCTTTTTTGGCTTCGGCCCTACTCGAACGATTCGCCCGCGCTCATGACCAGCGGGCGGATCTTTTGCAGCTGGGTTTCCAGCGACACCGTCATGCTCGATGACATCGAGAAGAAGGTGAGGAAGGCCTTGAGGTTGGAGTCGCCTTCACAGGTGTCGTGAATGCGCTGCCAGAAGGCCTGGTTGACCAGTTTCAATTGCTGGAACAGGCGCACCAGGCCCTTCAGCTCCCAATCGGCCAAACGCCCCTCGCGCATGTTGAAGTACTGCCGCGTCAGGTACAGCGATACCGCGCGCAGGATGAATTCCTGATTATTGGCAAAGGGCAGATGGTGCTGCGCCATGGGTTTCAGGCGCGCCAGCACCGGACAGGCACTGGTGGCCATGATCACCCCGAGCAGCGCACGCAGACCTTCTTCCAACCCGACATGCTTGGTGTACTCACGCTCCGGCGTGCGCACCCAGACGCTGGCTTTCTTGAAGGCTGGCAGGCCACGAAAATCCTCGATCACCCGATGCAGATCAACTGCGGCCGGACAATGGCTGAACTGCTCGCGACTCAGCGGGCAATTGCTGCATTGCTGATGCTCAAGGCGCGTCCAGGCGGGTGCCTGTTGCGCCTGGACGGGGTCATACTCGCGGTTCAGCTCGATCCGATAGCTGAACTGATGATTGTCGTCGAGAGTAATGCGGTACTCGATGGCCATTGCCCGTTCGTTCCTTCGTCAGCCTTCCAGCTCTGCCCAGCGCTCGAGCAACTCGTCCATTTCCTTCTGCAAGCCCTCGAGACGCGCCAATACTTCCGTGGTGACCTGCACTGGCTGCTGGTAGAAGGCAGGATCGGATACCTGCTCCTGTACCGCGGCCATTTCCTGCTCCAGGGCATCGATCTGCCCCGGAATCGCTTCCAGCTCGCGCTGCAGCTTATAGCTTAGTTTCTTCTTCGCCGGCTCGGCGCTCTCCTGCACCGAAGCGGCCGCAGCGGGGGCCGGCGCTTCGACGATGGCCGTGGCCAGTTCGGCCTTGCCGGACTTGCTTTCACCCACTCCGAGCAGGCGCGGCGAACCGCCCTGGCGCAGCCAATCCTGATAGCCGCCGACGTACTCGCGCACCTTGCCTTCGCCCTCGAACACCAGGGTGCTGGTCACGACGTTATCGAGGAAGGCCCGGTCGTGGCTGACCATCAGCACGGTACCAGGG
>CAMPIF010000057.1 GCA_946886245.1 Ectopseudomonas composti
GGCACTGGGTGACCGGATTCTGGTCAAGCCCGGCGAACGCTTCCCGGTCGACGGCCAGGTGCTGGAGGGCAACAGCCATGCCGACGAAGCGCTGATCAGTGGTGAAAGCCTGCCGGTGGCCAAGCAGCCGGGCGACAAGGTGACGGCCGGTGCCATCAACGGTGAAGGTCGCCTGCTGGTGGAAACCACCGCCCTCGGTACCGAAACCGTGCTGTCACGGATCATCCGCCTGGTGGAAGACGCCCAGGCTGCCAAGGCGCCGATCCAGAAGCTGGTGGACAAGGTCAGCCAGGTGTTCGTCCCTTCGGTACTGCTGATCGCCCTGGCCACACTGCTGGGCTGGCTGGCGTTTGGCGCAGCGCTGGAAAACGCCCTGCTCAACGCCGTCGCCGTGCTGGTGATTGCCTGCCCCTGCGCGCTGGGCTTGGCCACGCCGACCGCGATCATGGCCGGCACCGGCGTCGCCGCGCGCCACGGCATCCTGATCAAGGACGCCGAAGCGCTGGAAGTGGCCCATGCCGTGCAGCACATCGCCTTCGACAAGACCGGCACCCTCACCGAAGGCAAGCCGCGCATCGTCCATATCGGCCTGGGCGAAGCCAGCGAAGCCAGCGAAGCCAGCGAAGAAGAACTGCTGCGCCTGGCCGGCGCTCTGCAACAGGGCAGCGAACACCCGCTGGCCAAGGCCGTGCTGCAGCGCTGCGCAGAACAGCACATCACCCTGCCGGCACTGAGCGACAGCCGAGCGCTGGCAGGCCGCGGCATCGCCGGTGATGTCGAGGGTCGCAGCCTGCAACTGGGCAGCAGCCGCCTGCTGGAGGAAAACCAGTTACAGGCCGGCGCGCTGGGCACATCGGCGCAAAGCTGGGAAGCCGAAGGCCGTACGCTGTCCTGGCTGATCGAAACCGGCAGCAGGCCACACCTGCTCGGCCTGCTGGCCTTCGGTGATCAACTCAAGGAAGGCGCCGCCGACGCCATCGCCGAACTGCGCGAACAGGGCATCACCAGCCACCTGATCAGTGGCGATAATCAAGGCAGCGTGGCGGCGGTGGCCAGCGTGCTGGGCATCGACGAACCCCACGCCCAGGTATTGCCGGCGGACAAGGCACGGCTGATCGGTGAACTGCGCCAGCACGGCACCGTGGCCATGGTCGGCGACGGCATCAACGACGCACCGGCGCTGGCCGCAGCGGACGTCGGCATCGCCATGGGCGGTGGCACCGATGCCGCCATGCATGCCGCCGGCATCACTCTGATGCGTGGCGACCCGCGCCTGGTGCCGGCCGCCCTGGATATCAGCCGGCGCACCTACGCCAAGATCCGCCAGAACCTGTTCTGGGCCTTCATCTACAACCTGATCGGCATCCCGCTGGCTGCGGCCGGCCTGCTCAACCCGATGTTCGCCGGCGCCGCCATGGCCCTGTCCAGCGTCAGCGTGGTGAGCAACGCGCTGCTGCTCAATCGATGGAAGCCGAAGGGAGATCAAATGCGATGAACATCGGCCAAGCCGCCAGGCACACCGGCCTGAGCGCCAAGATGATTCGCTACTACGAGTCCATCGACCTGCTGCCCCATGCAGGGCGCTCGGAGAGTGGCTATCGGCAGTACGGCACGGCCGACCTGCACCGCCTGGCGTTCATCAAGCGGGCGCGGGATCTGGGCTTTTCTCTGGAGGAAGTCGGCAAGCTGCTGGCCCTGTGGCAGGACAAGCAGCGCGCCAGTGCCGATGTGAAGGCGCTGGCCGAGGAACATATCGCCACGCTGTCGCGCAAGATCGCCGAGATGAGCGCGTTGCGCGATACGCTGGTGGAGTTGGCGAACGGTTGCCAGGGTAACGACCGGCCGGACTGCCCGATATTGAAGGGGATCGAGGAGGGCGTCAGCTGCGGCGCATCGAAATGCGCGCACGGAGGGACCTTGTAGCCCGGATGCAATCCGGGGGAGGCTGCGAAAACGCCCCGGATTTCATCCGGGCTACGGTTCTGTAGGAGCCCGCTTGCGGGCGATTGCTAAGCGTAAACACCATCGCCAGCAAGCCGGCTCCTGCACCCGCAGCAGATTGCGCCTCGAACATTGCCTCAGCGCATCCAGGGCGGTATGGGTTCGGCGTCCTTGGGTTCGTCGTCAGCGTTGAGCAGGGCCTGCTTCTTCGCTTCCTCAGCCAACGCGGCCTTGATCTCGCGCATCACTGCATCGATATCGGCGGCGTCTTCCGGTTCGGCGAACTCGCCGGTCAGCTGCGTATCGGGCTGCAGTTTTCCGGCCTCGTAAAGCGCCCACATTTCCTTGGCGTACTTGGTGTACCTGAGCTCGGGGGCGAACTGGCCGAAGTACTCGGCCATGTTGCGCACATCGCGCTCGAGCATGCTGAAGGCATGGTTGTTGGCGGCAGCGTCCACGGCCTGCGGCAGATCGATGATCACCGGTCCCTCGGGGCCGAGCAGCACATTGAACTCCGACAGGTCGCCATGCACCAGGCCCGCGCAGAGCATCTTGACGATTTCCTGGATCATGAAAGCGTGAAATTCACGCGCATCATCCGGATGCAGATCGACGTCATTGAGCCGCGGCGCAACATCACCCTCGCCGTCGCCCACCAGCTCCATCAGCAGCACACCATCGAGAAAGTCATAAGGCTTGGGCACCCGCACACCGGCACTGGCCAGGCGAAACAGCGCCGCCACCTCGGCGTTCTGCCAGGCCTGCTCCTGCTCCTTGCGCCCGTACTTGCTGCCCTTGGCCATGGCCCGCGCCTGCCGGCTGCCACGTACCTTACGGCCCTCCTGATACTCGGAAGCCTGGCGAAAACTGCGTTTGTTGGCTTCCTTGTAGACCTTGGCGCAGCGCAGCTCATCGCCGCAGCGCACCACATAAACCGCTGCTTCCTTGCCGCTCATCAGCGGTCGCAGCACCTCGTCCACCAGGCCATCTTCGACCAGGGGTTCAATACGTTTGGGCGTCTTCATCGGTGTGGATCACGGGTCCTTTTTGGCCAGGGGCGGGACGTTCAGAGGCCATCCTCTCACAGCGCGGGGCAGATGCCGACTCCCAGCGCTCAGGCACTGACCAGATGACGCCTGAGCGCCTCGATGGCATAGCGTACCTTGGCCGGTTGGGCATCGCGTCGTGGCGTGACGATATACAGGCCGATGGGTTCGAGTTGCCAATCCGGCAGCAGCGGCAACAGCTCGCCGCGAGCCAGCAGTTCACGGACTTCCGGCTCCGGCTGCAGCGACACGCCCATACCTGCCAGAGTGAACTGACGCGCAGCCAGGATGTTATTGCAGCAGATGCGCGTCTCCAGCCGCAGGCGCCGCTGCACTTCAGCGGGGCCATGCAAGGTCAGGTGATGGCTGCGCTCCAGATGCAGGCCGATCCAGTCGAGCTTGAGCAATTGCGTCGGCTCGACTGGTAAACCGGCGCGAGCCAGGTAGGCCGGAGCGGCGCACAGGATCATGCGCCAGTCGGTCACGTGACGGGCCACCAGGCTGGAGTCCTCCTGGCGGCCGACACGGATGGCGAGATCGATACGCGACTCGATCAGGTCGATCTGCTCATCATGAAAGAACAGGCTCAGGCTCAACCCCGGATGAGCGCTGAGCAACGGCGCCAGCGCTTCGCTCAGCAGCGGCCCGGAAAACCCGGCCGGAGCAGCCACACGCAACTCGCCCACCGGCGCATCACGCTGCTCGGCCAGGCGCTGCCCGGCTTGCTCGGCCAGTTCGACTATCTGTCGGCAGCTTTCATAGAACTGCGCGCCCGCCTCGGTCAGGGTCAGCTTGCGCGTGGTGCGGTGCAGCAGCGTGACGCCAGTGGCTTCCTCCAGCCGGCGAATCTGCTGACTGACCGCCGAAGCCGTCATGCCCATGGCTTCGGCAGCCGCCACCATCGATCCCCGTTCCACCACCATGGCGAACAACGCCATGCGTTTGAGCTGCTGCATTGTGAAGCCCTGCTTAATTATCCAAGTGCATCAGGCCACTTTTTCCGGTGTTTATCCAGCAGCGATCATGTGTTCACCTTCACTGCTCGAGATTACCCCCATGAAAATCGCACTGATTGGCGCCACGGGTTATACCGGCGCACCGCTGCTGCAAGAGGCACTGGGCCGCGGTCATCAGGTCACCGCGCTGGTACGCCATCCGCAAAAACTGAGCGCACACCCGCAACTCACCGTCGTTCAGGCGGACGTCCACGACAACGCCGCGCTGGCTCAGCAGCTACAGGGCCACGACGCGGTGATCAGCGCATTCAACCCGGGCTGGGGCGTGGCGGACATTCGCGAACAATTCATCGCCGGCAGCCGCTCGATCGTCGCGGCGAGCAAGCAGGCCGGCGTCAAACGCCTGCTGATGGTCGGCGGTGCCGGCAGTCTGTACGTCGCCCCCGGCATGCAACTGATCGACACCCCGGACTTTCCGGCCGAGTACAGGGAAGGCGCCGAAGGTGCACGCCAGGCGCTGAACATGCTGTGTGAAGAGTCGGAGCTGGAGTGGACCTTTCTCTCGCCAGCCGCCCTGCTCGTCCCAGGCCCACGCACCGGCAAGTTCCGCCTGGGTCGTGACGAGTTGCTGATGAACGGCGAAGAGCCGGGTAGCATTTCGGTGGCCGACCTGGCCGTAGCACTGCTGGACGAAGTCGAGCAACCGCAGCACATCCGTCAGCGCTTCACCCTGGCGTACTGAGCCTCGCCGACGCCTGCCGCAATGCGGCAGGCGCCAGGACACACGTAGCCCAAGAGGATTTTGCATGACCCTATTCAGCAGCAGCGCCTTCGTCGCGACCGACACCCCGGCGCGCTATATCAGCCGTCTGTGCAAGCACTTCGCACACAAGATTCCGGTCAGCTTCGACGAGCAGCAGGGCAGTATCGAGTTCGGCGCCGGCCTGGCGACCTTGCAGGCAGAACACCAGGGCTTGCGTCTGCGGGTTGAAAGCGCCAGCAGTGAAGACCTGCAACGCCTGGAGGGCGTCGTCGGCAGCCACTTCGAGCGCTTTGCCTGGCAGGAGGCGCTGACCCTGGACTGGCAGCCCAACTGATCCCTCACAGCGCATCCAGCCGGGCGCGCAAACGGCGCAGCACCGCCAGCGACTGGGGGTTGTCGCCATGCACGCACCGCCTGTCATCCCGCAACCGCAGCGGTTTGCCGTCGTTATCGGCGAAAGAATCGCCGCTGGCGATGGCCAGCGCCTGGCCGAGGATGCGCTCTGGATCCTGATGCACCGCGTCACTGAGCCGGCGTGGCGCCAGTTGGCCATCTGACAAGTAGGCGCGGTCGGCGAATGCCTCGAACATGAGCGGTACATCGGCTTCGTCGGCCAGGCGCAGCTCCCGATCATTGTCTGCCAGCGCCAGCACCATCAGCGGCAGGCCCTTGCGATAGCTGGCACAGGCATCGAGTACCGCCGTCAGCAACGCATCATCACGCACCAGATCGTTGTACAGCGCGCCATGTGGCTTGACGTAGGCCAACTGGCAACCAGCCGCTCGGCAAAAGCCATCCAGTGCCCCCACCTGATACAGCACCAGTGCGCGGACTTCCTCCGGCGAGCACTGCAGATGACGCCGACCAAAGCCTTGCAGGTCCGGATAGGAAGGATGCGCGCCAATGCTCACGCCATGCGCCACGGCCAGCTCGACGCTGCGCGCCATGATCAGCGGATCGCCGGCATGGAAGCCGCAAGCCAGATTGGCCTGATCGATCAGCGGCATGGCCAGAGCGTCGTCGCCCATGCGCCAGGCGCCGAAGCCCTCGCCCATGTCGCAGTTCAGGAGAATGGGGTTCATGCCGGCAGCTTAGAGCGCCTGGAAAGCCTGCGTAAAGCACGCGCCACACTCGAGAATCAGTCGCACTTACAAAATTTACACTTGCCTGCAGGCCAACCACCACGGCCTTTCCAGCCGGACACCCTGTCCATCAGTATCATTCGCAATTGAACCTTATATGCAAATCACTATCATTCCGGCCATCTGCACCGTTCCGACTGCACCCTCTTACTGCCAGGAGTAGATCGATGTCCGCCCTCAATTCCCGCACCGCCTTGGCCAGCGCCATTGCGCTGGCCGCCAGTTTCGGCGCCCAGGCCAACGAGCCTATCGCCCTGGGCGATGTGGTCGTCAGTGCCTCCGGCTTCGAACAGAAGATCACCGAAGCCCCCGCCAGCATCAGCGTGATCAGCCGCGAGGAGTTGCAGCAGAAAAGTTTCAGCAATCTCGCCGAGGCACTCGAGGATGTTGAAGGCATCGATGTGCGTCAGGGCACCGGCAAAACTGGCGGGCTGAACATCAGCATCCGTGGCATGCCCATCCAATACAGCCTGATCCTGATCGACGGCCGCCGGCAGAACGCCGCCGGCAACGTCACGCCCAACGGTTTCAACGAGACGTCCACCAGCTTCATGCCGCCGCTGTCCGCCATCGAGCGTATCGAAGTGATTCGTGGGCCCATGTCGACCCTTTATGGTTCCGACGCCATGGGTGGCGTGATCAACATCATCACCCGCAAGGTCGGCAAGCAGTGGGCTGGCTCGCTGACGCTGGATCACACTTATCAGGAGAATCGCGACTTCGGCGATGCCAGCAAGGCCAGTCTTTACGCCAGTGGCCCCCTGATCGACGGCCTGCTCGGCCTGCAACTGCGCGGCAGCCTGTATGACCGTGGGGCGTCGGATCTGAGCTTCGACAACGACGCCACAGTCAGCCGTCGCGGCGCCTCGCCGGTCGAGGGTCGCAACAGCAATGTCGGTGGCCGGCTGACGTTCACCCCCCATGAAGATCATGACTTCGCACTCGATATCGAACGCGGTCGCCAGGTCTACGACAACGATGAATGCCAGCTCGGTAGCCTCGACGGCACCAACACGGGCAATACCGCACCGACCACTGGCTGCGGCCCTACTGCTCCCCGCGCCAGCGGTTACAAGGACGAGCTGCGTTTCGAACGTGAGCAGTACGCTCTCAGCCACACCGCACGCCTGGGCTTCGGCACCTGGGACAGCAGCCTGACCCACAGCACCACGGAAACCTCCGGCCGCACCATCCCTGGCCGTAACGCCGGTGGCGACATCGGTCAGCCGCTGCCATCCGCTCCCTGGGCCATCGTCGGCGATGATCGTGAGCTGAAAACCAGCAATCTGGTGCTCGACACCAAGCTGGTCGCCCCACTGGGTGAAAGCCACATCACCAGCATTGGCGGTCAGTGGTGGGAAGCGGAGATGACCGACAGCCTGGCGCAGAAGGATTACGAACAAAGCATGTGGGCGCTGTTCGCAGAGGACGAATGGCGCCTGCGTGAAGATCTCGCGCTCACCCTCGGCGTGCGCTATGACGATCACGAGACCTTTGGCGGCCATGTCAGCCCGCGCGCCTATCTGGTGTGGAACACCACCGACAACTGGACCCTCAAGGGCGGTGTCAGCCGTGGCTACAAAACGCCCGACCTGAACGACCTGCACGATGGCATCAATGGCATCACCGCGCAGGGGCGCGCCGTCACGGTCGGTAACCCTGACCTCAAGCCGGAAACCAGCACCAGCGCCGAGATCGGCGCCTACTTCGACAGTCTCGCTGGGTTCAAGGCCAATGCCACCCTGTTCCACAACAAGTTCAAGGACAAGATCGCATCGGGCCCGAATATCGTCGATCACCCGCTGTGCCTGGGTAATCAGGCCGTCAACGGCTCCGCGAACCCCGGCTGCGCGCCGCTGGTCAACATCGACGAGGCTGTCACTAAGGGTCTGGAGCTGGCCAGTAGCTGGCAGTTTGCATCGGGTTGGACGCTGTCGGGCAACTACACCTACACCGACAGCGAGCAGAGCAGCGGCACCAACAAGGGCGCACCGCTGACCAACACCCCTCAGCACATGGCGCATGCCAAGCTGAACTGGAAGCCGACCGACCGCCTGAGCCTGTGGTTCTCCGGCGAATACCGTGGTGAGCGCGCCCGCTTCCTGCAACGCACGGCCAACCTGTCGGCGGCAGATCTGGCGGTCCATGAACAGGTCGGCGCCCTCAAGGCCTACGAAGTGTTCCACCTCGGTGGCTCGGTCAAGGCCTCGCAGAACGTGACCCTGAACGCCAGCATCTACAACCTGTTCGACAAGGACTTCCTCGACGGCAAGGTATATACGGACAGCAGCGGCAACCAGGCCTGGTCGTCCTATTACATCCAGACTGGCCAGTCCACCACCGGTACCGTGGAGGAAGGCCGTCGTCTCTGGCTATCCGCCGTGATCGACTTCTGATTGATCATAGCGCCCATGAAAATCGCCAGCCCCAAGGCTGGCGTTTTGCTTTGCGGCAGCGTTCCAGAGACGCAGCTTTTTTACGCCGTAGCGAATGCGGCAAGGCGCTGACACAGCGTCCTGCCTGCACAGGCAGTGACTCGGAGGGCGGCGGTAGCCGCAAAGTCGCCTTACAGGTAGTAGGACTTCAGCGGCGGGAAGCCATTGAACTCCACGGCGCTGTAGCTGGTGGTGTAGGCACCTGTGGACAGCCAGTACAGGCGGTCGCCGCTGGCAAGGTTCAGCGGCAGGCCGTACTTGTAGTTCTCGTACATGATGTCGGCGCTGTCGCAGGTCGGCCCGGCGATCACCACCTCTTCCATCTCGCCCTTCTTCTCGGTCCAGATCGGGAACTTGATGGCTTCGTCCATGGTTTCGATCAGGCCGCTGAACTTGCCCACGTCGGCATAGACCCAGCGCTCGACCGCAGTACGCGACTTGCGTGCCACCAGCACCACCTCGGAAACCAGTACGCCGGCGTTGGCGATCAGCGAGCGTCCCGGCTCGAGGATGATTTCCGGCAGTTCGTCGCCGAAGTCTTCCTTGAGGAAGCGGGTGATTTCCTCGGCGTAGGTTTCCAGGTCATTGGTGCGCTGGATGTAGTTGGCCGGGAAGCCGCCGCCCATGTTGATCATCTGCAGAGTGATGCCGTCTTCTTCCTTCAGACGCTCGAAGATCACCTTGACCTTGGCGATGGCGGCGTCCCAGACGTCGATATCACGCTGCTGGCTGCCGACGTGGAAGGAGATGCCGTAGGGCACCAGGCCCAGTTGCTTGGCCAGGATCAACAGGTCCAGGGCCATGTCCGGCTGGCAGCCGAATTTGCGCGAGAGCGGCCAGTCGGCGCTGGTCGAGCCTTCGGTGAGGATGCGCACGTAGATCTTCGAGCCCGGCGCAGCCTTGGCGATGTTGCGCAGGTCGGCTTCGGAGTCGGTGGCGAACAGGCGCACGCCCTTGTCGAAGAAGTAGCGAATATCACGGGACTTCTTGATGGTGTTGCCGTAGCTGATGCGCTCCGGGCCAACGCCGGTGGCCATGACCTTGTCCAGCTCGTAGATCGAGGCGATGTCGAAGCTCGAGCCCTTGTCGCGCAGCAACTCGATGATCTCGGTGGCCGGGTTGGCCTTGACCGCGTAGTAGACCTTGGCGAACGGGAAGCAGTTGCCCAGTTGATCGTAGGCATCGGCGATGATTTGACGATCGATCACCACGAACGGAGTTTCGTGCTGATCGGCGAACGCCTTCATGCGCTGGAAAGTGGCGGGTGCGTAATAGTCTTCGACCTTGATCGACATGCTGGGGACTCCAATGGCAAAACCGGGAACACATTGATTCGGGCAGCAGAACCGCTTACAGGTTCCGCTACGTGTCGGGGCTGGCCGCGCTAAACGCTGGCCTGAACGTCTGACAGTTTCCCCACTTTGGTTCGCCTACTTCCCAAGGCATGTCGCCGAGCATCACCGGTACCGACCCTTCGCCGGCCGGCAACCTCTCGTCGTCAGTACTTGAGCCGGATGGATCGTTTCCAGCATGGACGTTCGGGCGCGGACTTTAAGACCATGCGTCCCTCAGATCAACCGGAAATTACCCCTAATTTCATCTCGTTCCGGATATCACACAAAACGTCCTGAAATGCTGAACAGGCGGGGCTTTCAGCCAGTTTGGCGCAGCTGTGTTTCAGTGCCATTGCAGCACCAGTTCGTCCACCTGGGCGAAGCCCTGCAAATGGCGCCGGATGACCTCCTGCAACTCATCCAGTTCGGCCGCACTCGGTGCTGTGCAGGTCAGCTGCAACGTCTGTTCATCGGCCTGCAGCATGCACTCGCCAATGGAGAAACGCAGCAGGCCTTCGCGCTCGCTCCAGCGCGCCTCGATCTTGTGCGAAAAATGCTTGCACAGGCGCCCAAGCAGGCGCGGCGCCTGGCTGCTGGGAAAACGGCTATGGCTATTGGGCATGAGGTGAGACTTCCTTGAGCAGAGGACTATCGGCCAGCACCAGCGGCTGGCCGAGCGAGCAGTGTTCGATACGTGCTTCGATGGCGTAGGCGCGGCGCAGCCATTGCGCATCCAGCACCTCGGCGGGAGCGCCGAAACGGTAAGCCCCGTCCGGCGCCAGCAACAGCAGGTGACTGCAGAACCGCAGCGCCAGGTTGAGGTCATGGCAAGCCACCAGAGCGATGGTGCGCTCCGTGCGGCAACGCTCGGCGACGCAGTCGAGCACGCGCAGTTGCCAGTGCAGATCGAGCGCGCTGGTGGGCTCGTCAAGCAACAACAGTTGCGGCTCGCCGACCAGCACCTGCGCCAGGCCAAGCAGTTGCCGCTGCCCGCCGGACAGGCGATCCATGCGCTGCAAGGCCAGATGCTCGATGCCCAGGCGCTGAAGAATCGTTTCGACCCGTACCGTCAGCTCGTGCGAAGCAAGCTGCGGACAACGCGCCCGCGCCGCCGCCAGCAAACTCTCATACGCCAGCAGTGACACCGCCTGTGGCAATTGCTGCGGCAGGTAGGCCACCTGCACCTGCTGGCGCCAGGGCGGCACACCGCTCAGCGTCGAATCACCCAACCGCGCTTTTCCCTGGCACGCCTGCAAACCGGCAATGGCGCGCAACAGCGACGATTTTCCGACGCCGTTCGGGCCGAGCAGGCCAACCAGGCTGCCGGCTTCCATGGCAGGCAGGCTCAGATCCTGCAAGATGCTGCGCGCGCCATAGCTCAGCCCCAGCCCCTCGATCTGCAGGCTCATAAGCTGCGCCCCCGCGCCAGGATCAAACCAATGAACAGCGGCACTCCGATCACGGCAGTGACCAGCCCCACCGGCAGGATCACCCCGGGCAGCAGCGCACGGCTGGCCAGGGATGCCAGCGACAACAGCAAGGCACCGGCCAGCGCACTACCGGGCAGATAGAAGCGGTGATCCTCGCCCAGCAACAGGCGCGCCACGTGCGGCCCGACCAGGCCGATAAAGCCGACCTCGCCGACGAATGCCGTGGCCACGCCGGTCAGCAGGCTGACCCGCAACAGCACGAAGGTGCGCAGGCGGCCGACGCGAATGCCCAGGCTACGCGCCTGTTCCTCACCGCCGCGCAGGCTGGTCATCGCCCAGGCCTGACGCAGCGCCAGCGTCAGGCACACGGCAAGCACCGCAGTCACCAACCCCACACGCTGCAGATCGGCACGCGCCAGGCTGCCGAGGGTCCAGAACACGATCTGCTGCAGCGCATCGGCATCGGCGAGAAACTGCAGCAGCCCGACCAGTGCATTGAGCCCGAACAACAGGGCGATACCGAACAGCACCAGGGTATGCAGCGCCTCCCCCAGCACCCGCGCCACCAGGAGCAGCAGCAGGCAGGATATGAAGGCGCAGACGAAAGCCGCCAGCGGCAGCAGCAGGTCGGCGCTGAGCCCGGCCAGGTTGGGCCGCAGCAGGATCACCAGCGCAGCACCGAGGGTCGCCGCCGCGCCGACGCCAAGCGTGAAAGGGCTGGCCAGGGGGTTGTTCAGCGCCGTCTGCATCTCCGCGCCAGCCAGGCCCAGGCTGGCGCCCACCACCAGCGCCATCAGCGCGTAGGGCACGCGAATTTCTAAAATGATCACCGCCTGCGCGGCGTCCAGATGCTGCGGCTGCAACAAGCCATGCGCCACATCCCACCAGCTCAGGCCAGCCGGGCCGGTGGCCAGATCGGCGATGAAACTGGCCAGCAGCAACGCCGCCAGCACGCCCAGGCAAGCCCAGCGCCGCAACAAGGTTCGCCGGTAGCCGATGCGCAACGCCTGCTGCGCACTCACAAGCTGATCCAGTACTGGCCGTCCAGCGTCACCGGCTGGAACTCACGGTAGAAGTGTTCCAGGGTGCGCTGCGGATCGAGATCGACAAAGGCTTCGGGATACAGCCACTTGGCGAACACCTGCACCGCCACCACGTTGAACGGACTGTTGTAGAAGCCATGCCAGATGGCATGCGCCCTGCCCTCGCGTACGGCGCCCAGATGCTGCAGGACGCCGCGTCCGAGCAGGTGCCTGAGCGAGGCCTGCGCCGCATCCGCCGTCACGCCCGGCCCCAGGGCGATATAGGGCGCGTCCTCAGCCAGGCTGTCGGCCGAGCCCACGGCGCTGGCGATGTACAGTTCGGGCGGCTGGCTGAGCAGCAGCTCCAGGCTGAGGGTGCCGGCATGGCCGGGCAGACGCTCGCGGGCGATATTGTCGCCACCGGCCTCGGCCAGCAGATCGGCGAACATGCCGCGCGCCATGCTTTCGCAGCAGCCCTCGCCAAGGCCGGCGCGGCTGTGCAGAAACACCTTGGGCGCGGCGCCTTGTGGCAAGCGTTCACGCACCGTAGCCAGCGCCTCGGCATGCGCCGCGTTGAAGGCTGCGGCACGCACCTCACGACCCAGCGCCTGGCCGAGCAGGGCCATGCTGCGCGGCGTGTTCAACAATGGCTGCTCGCGGAAATCAACGAACAGCACCGCCACTCCGGCGCGCTGCAGTTGCTCGATCAGCCTGCCCTGCGTGCTGTCCGGGCCATGCCCGGACAGGCTGAAAATGGCCAGATCAGGGCGCAGCGTCAGTACCTGCTCCAGGCTGAAAGTATCGGCCGCGCCCTGGCCAATGCGCGGCACCTTGGCCAACTCGGGAAAGGCCTGCTGGTATTGCCGCGCGCTGCCGGGATCGACCAGCGCCAGATCGGCAGGCATGCCCACCAGGCGCTCCAGCAACTGCTCGCCTTCAAGAATGGCCAGCACCGGCAACAGACGGCCCTCGCCCAACACGATGCGCTCGACGCGCTCGGGCACCTGCACCTCACGCCCGGCCAGATCGATCAGCACCTGCGCCTGTACCGGGGCCAGCAACGCCAACCCCAGCATCACTGCAGCAATTGCTCGCCCCATCAGATTCGCCATGCCAGGCCCAGACGCAGCTCACGGCCTGGCTCGTAGGAGCCACGGATACCCTCGTAGTCCGGAATGTGCTCGAAGTCCTCGTTGCTGGCGTGATCCAGGTACTGCTTGTCCAGCAGGTTCTTCAGCGTCAGGGTCACCGTCAGGCTCCCAGGCACGGCCTGCCATTCGGCATACAGGTCGTGCACGCCGTAGCCTGGCTTGGAGACATCGCCGACACCGGTGTGCAGGGTGTCGATGCCGCGCACGAAGCGACCCTGCCAGCCGAGGTTGAGATTGTCGCTGGCACGGTAGTCGGCAAAGGCGGTCCAGGTGTCGCCGAGGCTGGTGCCCAAACCGTTGTATTCGTAGACGTTGAGACGCTCGCCATCCAGACGCGCCTCATTGCGGTGGTAGCTCAGCCCCAGGCTGAGCTGCTGCCAGTGGTAGGCGGTGCTGAGCAGCACACCCTTGCTCTTCAGGTCACCGACGTTCTCATACAGATTGGGCCGGCCGATGGGGTCGGCGATGGCATCCTTGATCCGGGTGACGTAGGCCTTGCCGCTCAGCTCCCAGCCACCGTCGCGGTAGTCGAAGCCGACCTCGTCGGTACGCGCCTTCTCGGCTTTCAGGTCCGGGTCGTTGCCGGATACATCGAGCTTGAAGGCATCACGCACCTGCGGCCCGCGCAGCGCCCGCGCCTGGCCGGCGAAAACAGCCAGTTCGGGAGTCAGCTGGTAACGCAACCCCAGGTTGGGGCTGATGCCTTCCTCGGTGAAGTTCTGCTTGTCGCGGTCGTCGAGCTTGTAGCGGTCGTAGCGCAGGCCGGCGTCGAGCTGCAGACGCGAGGTGATCTGGTA
>CAMPIF010000058.1 GCA_946886245.1 Ectopseudomonas composti
TCGAGAAGGAGTCGGAAGTCGCCCTGGTGATCGAGGAGGCGGCTGAACTCAAGGTCGCGCCGCAGATCGGTCTGCGCGTGCGCCTGTCCTCGCTGGCGTCGAGCAAGTGGGCCGACACCGGCGGTGAGAAGTCCAAGTTCGGTCTGTCCGCAGCGCAGATCCTGCAGGTGGTCGAGCGCTTCCGTGCGGCCGGGCTGGATCAGGGCATCCGCCTGCTGCACTTTCACATGGGCTCGCAGATCGCCAACATCGCCGACTACCGCAAGGGCTTCCGCGAGGCCATCCGCTATTACGGCGAGCTGCGGGCCATGGGCCTGCCGGTCGATCACATCGACGTCGGCGGTGGCCTCGGCGTGGACTACGACGGCACTCACTCGCGTAACGCCAGCTCGATCAACTACGACATGCAGGACTACGCCGATGCCGTGGTCGACATGCTCAAGGAATTCTGCGACCGCCAGGAAATTCCCCATCCGCACATCTTCTCCGAGAGCGGCCGGGCGATGACCGCGCACCATGCCGTGCTGCTGGTGCAGGTCACCGACGTCGAGCGGCACAACGACAAGGTGCCGGAGATCGATGCCAGCGCCGAACAGCCGGAAGTGCTGCAGGTGCTGATCGAGCTGCTGGAAGACAGCGACCCGGAAATGGTCGCCGAAACCTACTGGCGCGCCACCCACTACATCGAGGAAGTGGCTGCGCAGTATTCGGCCGGCAAGCTGAGCCTGGCGCAGAAGGCACTGGCCGAGCAGTGCTACTTCGCCATCTGCCGGCGCTTGCACAACCAGCTCAAGGCGCGTCAGCGTTCGCACCGTGCGGTGCTCGACGAGCTCAACGACAAGCTCGCCGACAAGTACATCTGCAACTTCTCGGTGTTCCAGAGCCTGCCGGACACCTGGGCCATCGGCCAGATCCTGCCGATCCTGCCGCTGTCGCGCCTGGACGAGGAGCCGCTGCGTCGCGCGGTGCTGCAGGACCTGACCTGCGACTCCGACGGCAAGATCCGTCAGTACGTCGACGAGCAGTCCATCGAGACCAGCCTGCCGGTGCACGAGATTCGCGAGGGTGAGGACTATGTGCTGGGCATCTTCCTGGTCGGCGCCTACCAGGAAATCCTTGGCGACATGCACAACCTGTTCGGTGACACCGACTCGGTGAACATCTACCAGGGCGCCGATGGCAGCGTGGTGCACGCCGGCATCGAGACCCACGACACCATCGAGGACATGCTGCGCTACGTGCACCTGTCGCCGGAAGAGCTGATGACCCACTACCGCGACAAGGTGGCCAGCGCCAAGATCAGTACCCGCGAGCGTACGCAGTTCCTCGATGCCTTGCGTCTGGGCCTGACCCGCTCGTCCTACCTGGCTTCGTAAGCCGCCTGCGGCAACTTCGGTAGCCTGGATGCAATCCGGGGATGGCGCAACGTCGGGCATCGCTCCCGGATTGCATCCGGGCTTGTATGTTCGTCAGGCACTCTAAAGTGGAAGAGGTAAGCCAAAAGAGTGCCGAGGATTCAGCCGATCATCCCGTAGCCACGCGCCATCAGCGCCGCCAGCAGCGGGATCGCCAGCAACAGCAGCAGCTCGATACGGATGCTCCAGGTCACCAGGGCGACCTGCCGGGCGCTCGGCTCGGGCACCTGGCCGGCTTTCAAGGGTTTGCGCCACGTGATGAACACCACCGTGGGCAGGATCGACAGCAGGCCGACCAGGACGAACAGCCCCAGCTTGGCGTGGAACAGGCCGTTGCCCATGTAGTAGGCGGCGCCCTTGCCGAACCACAGCACCCGCGCCACGCCGGTGGCCAGCACCAGGCCGGCGCAGATGCCGTAGGCCATGTCGGTGATCATCAGGCTGCGCGCACGGGAGCGATCCAGCGGCGCCTTGAACAGCACGTGTTCGATGCTCAGCAGAGCGAACAGGGCGAAGATCGACAGGTAGTGCAGGTAAGCGACGAATGCGGCAGCCATGCTTGCTTCCTTTCAATGGGCGCTTGGGGCGGGTTCACTAAGGTTGCGGCCGCCGTGCTGCAGGCGATCGAGTGCCCGCTGGCGTTCGGTTTCATTGGCGGGTAGCGGGGCGCTGAGCATGGGCGATCTCTCCTGTTGCTGGGGAAGGGAACCACAGGTCGCGACGGCTCAGTTGCCAAGCATAGCCAGCCAGTACCAGACTGCGCAGCCCCATGAAGGCCAGGAATGCCAACCACAATCCGTGATTGCCCAGGCTTTGCAGCCACCAGGCCAGCGGCAACGCCAAGGCCAGGGCGATGAGCATGGCGTCGCGCATCTCGCGGGCGCGGGTAGCGCCGATGAACAGACCGTCGAGCAGGTAACTCCATACGGCCAGCAGCGGCAGCATGGCCAGATACGGCAAGAAGTTCAGGGCCAGTTCGCGCACTTCGGCGATATCTGTGAGCATGCCGACGAACCAGTGCCCGCCGAACAGGAAGAACAGGGCGAAGCCGGCGCTGGCCAGCAGCGACCAGGCACCGGCTACCAGTAGCGAACGGCGCAGCGCAGCGCGATCACGCGCGCCCAGGGCGTGGCCGCACAGGGCTTCGACGGCATGCGCCAGGCCGTCGAGGGCATAGGCGGTCAGCGTCAGGCCGTTGAGCAGCAGCGCATTGGCAGCCACTGTGGCATCGCCAAGGCGTGTGCCTTTCACGGTGATCAGGAAGAACACCAGTTGCAGCGCCAGGGTACGGATGAAGATATCGCGGTTGACCGCCAGCAACGGACGCCAGTTGCTCCAGCGTTTCAGCGCGCTGCTGTCGAGGTGGCCGGGATAGTGTGCGAGCGCACCGCGGGCCAGCCACAGGCCGAGCAGGGCGCCACTCCATTCGGCGATCACCGAGGCCCAGGCCGCACCGGCCACGCCCCATTCGAGACCGAGCACGAACAGCAGGTCGAGCGCCACGTTGATCAGGTTGGCCGTCAGCAGGATCGCGAGCGGGCCACGGGCGCTCTGCGTGCCCAGCAGCCAGCCGATCAGGGCGTAGGTCGCCAGGCTGGCGGGCAGGCCGAGCAGGCGGATCTGGAAATACTGGCGCGCCAGTTGATCCAGCTCGGTCGAGGGCTGCATCAGGCTCAGCGCGGCGTTACTGAAGGGCAAAGCCAGCAGGCCCAGAAGCAAGGCCATGAACACGCCCAGCCCGAGCCCTTGTACCAATACCTGGCGCAGTGCGCCGCCGTCCTCGCGCCCTGCCGCCTGAGCGGCGAAGCCGGTACTGCCCATGCGCAGAAAGCCCATGGCCCAGGTCAGCAGGGTGTAGAGGCTGCCACCCACCGCCACGGCGGCCAATTGGTGGGCATACGGCAGATGGCCAACTACGGCAGTGTCGACCAGCGCCACCATGGGCACCGACAGGTTGGAGAGAATCATCGGTGCAGCCAGGGCCCAGACCTTGCGCTGGGTCGGGGCGTGGCGCCAGGCATCGAGCAGGGCGGACATGGGCGGCTCCGGCAAAGCGCCGATTATAGGCACAGCGCTGGCGTGGTCGCACGTCGCCTCAGGAGTGTGAGTGGCTTGGCGAATTCTTCTGCAAGGCTCGTCGTTGGCAGGGCGCCTCGGCTATAGTTGTCGGCTTCTGCGCCCCCTGATTCCGGAGCCCGCAATGCCGAACAAAGGACTGCTTCTGGCCCTCGCACTCACACTGCCCCTGACCCTGCTCAGTGCCTGCGATTCTTCTGAACCCCCTGCCACGGTGACCCCCGCCGCGCCTGCCGCACAACAGCCGCAGGTGCCTGCGCCTGCGGTCGACCGCGACGCGCTGGCCAAGCGCTATGCCGGCCGCGAGCTGGAGGTGGTGGACGTTTCCGAGGTGCAACTCGACGGCGCCAGCGCGCTGTCGGTGACCTTCTCCATCCCGCTGGACCCCGACCAGTCCTTCGCCGAGCGCCTGCACCTGGTTGATAGCAAGACCGGCAAGGTCGACGGCGCCTGGGAGCTGACCGACAACATCAGCGAGTTGCGCCTGCGCCATCTGGAGCCGCAGCGCAAACTGGTGCTGACCATCGATGCCGGCCTGAAGTCGATCAATGGTGGCAAGCTCGCTGCCGAACATGTCAGTCGCTTCGAAACCCGCGACCTGCAGGCCAGCGTCGGTTTCGCCAGCCGTGGTTCGCTGCTGCCGACACGCCTGGCCGAAGGCCTGCCGGTGATTGCGCTGAATGTCGACAAGGTCAACGTCGAGTTCTTCCGCATCAAGCCCGAGGCGTTGCCGCGCTTCCTGTCCCGCTGGGGGCGTTCCAGCAACCTGGATACCTGGGAGGCGCGCGAACTGCTGCCGATGGCCGATCTGGTCTATGGCGGGCGCTTCGACCTCAATCCGGCGCGCAACACCCGCGAAACCCTGCTGCTGCCCATCGCCGGCCTGGAACCGTTCAAGCAGCCGGGCGTGTATCTGGCGGTGATGCGCGAGGCTGGCAGCTACAGCTACTCGCAACCGGCGACGCTGTTTTCCCTGAGCGATATCGGCCTGTCCGCGCATCGCTATCGCGATCGTCTCGACGTGTTCACCCAGACGCTGGAAGGTGGCAAGGCGCAGTCCGGCGTGCAGCTCGAGCTGCTCGATGGTGAGGGTGCCCTGCTCGCTGAAGGCAAGACCGATTCGGCAGGCCATGCGCAACTGCCGCTGCCGGAGAAGGCTCAGGTGCTGCTGGCCAAGCAGGACGAGCAGACCAGCCTGCTGCGCCTGAACACGCCAGCGCTGGATCTGGCCGAGTTCGATATCACCGGCCCGAAAGCGCATGCCCTGCAGTTCTTCGTGTTCGGCCCGCGCGATCTGTATCGCCCCGGCGAGACCGTGCTACTCAACGGTCTGCTGCGCGATGCCGACGGCAGCCCGGTCACCGCTCAGCCGGTCAGTGTCGAAGTGCGTCGCCCGGATGAGCAGATCAGCCGCAAGTTCGTCTGGAACGCCGGCGATGACGGCCTCTATCAGTATCAACTGCCGCTCGCCGAAGAGGCGCCGACCGGGCGCTGGCAGTTGCTGCTGGACCTCGGCGACGGCAACCCGCAGCTCTACGAATTTCTCGTCGAGGACTTCCTCCCCGAGCGCCTGGCCCTGGAACTCGAGGGCCAGGAGCAGCCCTACGCGCCGGGCGACAGCGCCGAGTTCGCGGTGACCGGGCGTTACCTCTACGGTGCCCCGGCCGCGGGCAATCGTCTGAGCGGGCAGCTCTACGTGCGGCCGCTGCGTGAAGCGGTGGCCGGCCTGCCGGGCTATCAGTTCGGCGACATCACCGAGGCCGACCTGAGTCAGGACCAGGAACTCGACGAGCAGAATCTGGATGACCAGGGCCGCGCCGTGTTGCGCCCGGAAAATCGCTGGAGCGACGCCAGGTCGCCGCTGCGCCTGATCCTCCAGGCCAGCCTGCAGGAGTCCGGTGGTCGTCCGATCACCCGGCGTATCATCCAGCCGGTATGGCCGGCCGAGCGTCTGCCAGGTCTGCGCGGGCTGTTCGAGGGCGAAGAGGTCGATGCCGACAGCCTGGCCGAATTCGAAATCCTGGTGGCCGACGCCGCCGGCAACAAGCTGGCGGCCGACAACCTCAATGTGCGTCTGGTGCGTGAGCGCCGCGACTACTTCTGGAGCTTCTCCGACGGTGAGGGCTGGCGCCACAACTACAACGAGAAGTTCCTCACCCTCAGCGACGAGCCGCTGAAGATCACCGCTGGCGGCACCGCCAAGGTCAGTTTCCCCGTGGAGTGGGGCCCGTACCGGGTCGAGGTGGTGGACAACCAGACCGGCCTGGTCAGCAGCCTGCGTTTCTGGGCCGGCTACCGCTGGCAGGACAACGCCGACGGCGGCGCGGTGCGCCCGGATCAGGTCAAGCTGGCGCTGGACAAGCCAGCCTACGCCGCAGGCGATGTGGCCAAGATCACCGTCACCCCGCCGGCTGCCGGCAACGGCTACCTGCTGGTCGAGTCCAGCGAGGGGCCGCTGTGGTGGCAGGAGATCAGCGTGCCGGCAGGCGGCAAGACCTTCGAGCTGCCCATCGACCAGAAATGGGCGCGCCATGACCTCTATCTCAGTGCCCTGGTGATTCGCCCCGGCGAGCGCAAGGCGCAGGTCACGCCGAAGCGTGCCGTTGGCCTGCTGCACCTGCCGCTGGAGCGCGCCCCGCGCAAGCTGGCGCTGAGCCTGGAAGCCCCGGAAAAGATGCGTCCGAAGCAGCCGCTGACGGTCAAGGTCAGCGCACGCAACGCCGACGGCAGCATTCCCGAGAAGGTGCATGTGCTGGTCGCTGCGGTCGATGTGGGCATTCTCAACATCACCAGCTACGCCACGCCCGATCCTTTCGCCAATTTCTTCGGGCGCAAGGCCTATGGTGCCGACCAGCTGGATATCTACGGTCAGCTGATCGAGGCCCAGGGGCGCGTTGCCAGCCTGGCCTTCGGCGGTGACGCCGGCCTCGCCGCCGGTGGCAAACGCCCGGATACCAGCGTGCTGATCGTCGCGCTGCAGAGTGATGCACTGAAGCTGAACGACAAGGGCGAGGGCGAAGTCAGCCTGGACATTCCTGATTTCAACGGCGAACTGCGCCTGATGGCGCAGGCCTGGACGGACCAGCGCTTCGGCATGGCCGAGGCCAAGACGGTGGTTGCCGCGCCGCTGATCGCCGAGCTGTCGATGCCGCGCTTCCTCGCCGGTGGCGACGAAACCACCCTGGCGCTGGATCTGACCAACCTGTCCGGCAGCGAGCAGAAGCTCGACGTGCAGCTCGGTGTGGAAGGTCAGCTGCGCCTGCTCGGCAAGGGGGAATCACCGATCAGCCTGAAAGATGGCGAACGCACCACCTTGCGCATTCCGGTGCGCGCCGAGGGCGGTCTGGGGCAAGGTCGTATTCATGTCGAGGTGCAGGGCCTGGCGCTGCCGGACGAGACGCTCGGCGACTTCAGCCGTGAGTGGACGCTGGGGATTCGCCCGGCTTATCCGGCGCAGTTGCAGCACTTCCGTGCGGTTCTCGGCGAAGGCGAGCCCTGGAGCATGCCGGCTGGCACCCTCAACCAGTTCGAGCCTGCCGGGCTGGAGGCCGTGCTGGCGCTGTCGAGTCGGCCACCGCTGAATCTCGGTGAGCAGATTCGTGCGCTCAAGGCCTATCCCTACGGCTGCCTGGAGCAGACCACCAGTGGCCTGTACCCGTCGCTTTACGCCGATGCCGCCAGCCTCAAGCGTCTCGGCCTGGAAGGCGAGCCGGACGAGCAGCGACGCAAGAGCATCGAGCTGGGTATCGAGCGCCTGCTCGGCATGCAGCGTCACAGCGGTGGCTTCGGCTTGTGGAGCGCCGAGAGCGAAGAGGAATACTGGCTGACCGCCTATGTCACCGACTTCCTCCTGCGTGCCCGTGAGCAAGGCTTCGGTGTGCCGCCAGAGGCACTGAAGAAAGCCAGTGATCGCCTGCTGCGCTACCTGCAGCAGAGCAGCCTGATCGAGGCCAGCTACAGCCAGGACTTCGCCCATACCCGCTT
Source organism: Ectopseudomonas composti (assembly GCA_946886245.1). The sequence continues at coordinate 7,476 of CAMPIF010000058.1, forward strand.
CGCCGTGCAGGCCTATGCCGGCTATGTTCTGGCGCGCAGCCAGCAAGCGCCGCTGGGGGCGCTGCGCAGTCTGTTCGACCGTCGCAACGAAGCGCGTTCCGGCCTGCCGCTGGTGCAACTGGCGGCTGCGCTGAAACTGATGGGCGATGCGCCGCGTGCCGAGCAGGCGTTGAATCAGGGGTTGATCCAGCAGCGCGATGGCGAACGCTGGATGGCCGACTACGGCAGCCCGCTGCGTGACCAGGCGCTGATCCTGGCCCTGCTGGAAGAGCACGACCTGGCTGCCGGCCAGCGTGAGCAGCGTCTGTTCAACCTGGCGGATGAACTGGCTGGCCAGCGCTGGCTGTCGACTCAGGAGCGCAACTCGCTGTTCCTCGCCGGCCGCGGCATTCTCGGCAAACCCGAGCAGGCCTGGAGCGCCAAACTGGCTAGTGGTGCTTTCCAGTTCGAGCTGAGCAACCAGCAGCCCGGTATCAAGCTGGAGCGTGGCGAACTGGCCGAACCGCTGAGCGTGAGCAATGCCGGCAGCGCCACGTTGTATCAGCAACTGACCCTGTCCGGTTACCCGAGTCAGGCGCCGCGCGCCGGTGGTGAGAACCTCAGCATCGAGCGCGAATACCTGGGCATGGATGGCCGCCCGCTGGACCTGCAGCGCCTGGACAGCGGTGAGCTGGTGCTGGTGCATCTGGCCGTGCGCGCCAGGCAGCGCGTGCCGGACGCCCTGGTCGTCGACCTGCTGCCGGCCGGCCTGGAGCTGGAGAACCAGAACCTGGCGCAAAGCGCAGCGAGCCTCGATGACGCCGGCAGCAACGTCAAGGAATGGCGCCGCTCGATGCAGAATGCGCGGATCAAGCACCAGGAATATCGCGGTGATCGCTACGTGGCAGCGGTGGATGTGGAAGGCTACGGCACCACCCATCTGCTCTACCTGGCCCGCGCGGTGACGCCTGGCAGCTACCGCGTGCCGCCACCGCAGGTGGAGTCCATGTACCGGCCGAGCTGGCAGGCGCTGGGCAGTGCGCCGGATAGTCTGGTGGTGAGGGGGCGCTAAAAGCGGCCCCGGATTGCATCTGGGCTACAGGAGTCGCGTAGCCCGGATGCAATCCGGGAGCTTTGTCGAGTGGGCACGGAGGCCCGATCATGGTCGCTTATCGAAGAGCCCGGGTGGCAGGTGGTTGTTATTTCCTGACCCTGGCACTGCAAGACAGATCTAGCGACTTGCTGGTCAGATATTCAACTCGGCTTCGTCAGTGCCTACGGAGCGTTCAAGCGCAGATGCCTTTTCGCCTTCCTGCTCTGGTCGTGCTACCCGACCATCTGCATATGCTGATGGTGTTGCCGACCGATGACGCCGACTTCTCTGCACGGGTTCGCAAGCTCAAGAGAGAATTCATTGTTGCGTTACGCCAACAGGTCGGGATCAGAGTGCAGACCAACGCCAAGGGCGAAGCCAATATCTGGCAGCGACGTTTCTGGGAGCATCTGATCCGTGACGAGCAGGACTACCGCAACCATGTGGATTACATTCATATCAATCCGCTCAAGCATGGTCTGGTCGCTCGTGTACAGGATTGGCCGTTTTCCAGTTTTCATCACTATGTACGGCAAGGTTTGCTACCCAGCGATTGGGCGGGTGGCACAGGCGTTGAGATCGAAAATGCTGGTGAGTAAGGTATTCCCCGGATTGCATCCGGGCTACGCCGACCCTGTATCCCGGATGCAATCCGGGAGCTTGTGCTGACCATGCGACTCAACCACTTGCGTCGCTGGCTCATACTCGCTTGCGTTCCCCTGACCTTGCTTTGGCTAGCCGACCGCCTCTTCCCGCTGCCCCTGCCCGAGGACGATCTGGCGCGGGTGGTGCTGGCCGAGGACGGCACGCCGCTGTGGCGTTTCGCCGATCGTGACGGTGTATGGCGTTATCCGGTGACGCCTGAAGAGGTCTCGCCCTATTACCTGGAAGCGCTGCTGACCTACGAGGACCGCTGGTTTCGCCAGCACCCCGGCATCAACCCGCTGGCGCTGGGCCGTGCGGCCTGGCAGAACCTCACGGGCGGGCGCGTGGTGTCCGGCGGCAGTACGCTGTCGATGCAGGTGGCGCGCCTGCTCGATCCGCATGGCCGTGACCTGCCCGGCAAGCTCAAGCAACTCTGGCGCACGGCGCAGCTGGAGTGGTACCTGTCCAAGGATGAAATCCTCACCCTGTATCTGAACCGCGCGCCCTTCGGTGGCACCCTCGAGGGCGTCGCGGCGGCGAGCTGGAGTTATCTGGGCAAACCACCAAGCCAGCTCACGCGTGCCGATGCCGCGCTGCTCGCGGTGCTGCCGCAAGCGCCCAGCCGCTTGCGCCCGGACCGCCATCCCGAGCGCGCCCAGGCAGCGCGTGACAAGGTGCTGCGGCGTCTGGGCGAATTTCAGGTGTGGCCACAGGCCCAGGTGGACGAAGCGCTGGAGGAGCCGGTGTTTCTCGCGCCGCGCCGTGAGCCGAGCCTGGCGCCCCTGTTGGCGCGGCGACTGAATCGTGCCGGCAGCCCGCCATTGATCCACACCACCCTCGATGCCAGTCTGCAACTGCGTCTGGAGGATCTGCTGCTGGGCTGGCGGGCACGTCTGCCGGAGCGTACCTCGGCGGCGATCCTGGTGGTCGAGCACCAGAGCATGGCCGTGCGCGCCTACCTCGGTTCGGTGGATATCGCCGACACCTCGCGCTTCGGTCATGTCGACATGGTGCGCGCCCTGCGTTCGCCCGGCTCGACGCTCAAACCCTTCCTCTACGGCATGGCCCTGGATGCCGGGCTGATCCACTCCGAGTCGCTGCTGCAGGACGTGCCCCGGCACTACGGCGACTACCGGCCCGGCAACTTCGCTACCGGCTTCATCGGCCCGGTGTCGGCCAGCGAGGCGCTGGCCACTTCGCTCAACCTGCCGGCCGTGCAGTTGCTCGAAGCCTACGGGCCGAAGCGCTTTGCCGGCGAATTGCGCAGTGCCGGTATGCCGATTCGCCTGCCGGCGCTGGCCGAGCCGAACCTGGCGCTGATCCTCGGGGGCGGCGGTTCGCGCCTGGAGTCGCTGGTGGCGGGTTACAGCGCCTTCGCGCGCGGCGGCATGGCGGCCAGACCTCGCCTGCAACCAGATGATCAACTGCGCGAGCGGCGCCTGCTGTCGCCCGGCTCGGCCTGGATCATCAGGCGCATTCTCAGCGGCCAGGCACGCCCGGATCGCGACCCGCGCGCCTACCTGGCGCAGCGGCCGACCCTGGCTTGGAAGACCGGCACCAGCTACGGCTTTCGCGATGCCTGGGCCATCGGCGTTGGTCCGCGTCATCTGATCGGTATCTGGATCGGTCGCCCGGACGGCACCCCGGTGCCCGGCCAGTTCGGCCTGGCTTCCGCTGCCCCGCTGCTGCTGCAGGTGCATGATCTGCTGGTCAATCGTGACAGCCAGCGCGGCATCGCTGCGCCGGCCGATCCACAGCCGGCCGAGGTAGGCGTGGCCGCCATCTGCTGGCCGCTGGGGCAGCCGATGAGCAAGGACGATCCCAACTGTCGGCGCCTGCGCTTTGCCTGGACGCTCGAAGGCACCACGCCACCGACGCTGCTGGCCGCTGATCAGCCGTTGGGCAGCGGCCTGCGCGAGCGCTATTGGGTCAATGCCGATGGGCGTCGCGTTGGTCCGGGCTGCCCGGGGGCCGAGGTGCGTGAACTGGCCTTGTGGCCGGCGCCATTGCAGCCCTGGCTACCGCGTCGTGAACAACGCGCGGCACGCTTGCCGAGCGCCGATCCGAGCTGCCCGCCACCGCGCCGCAGTCAGGTGGCGCCGCTGTCCATCGTCGGTGTGCGCGACGGTGATCGTCTGCGTCGCCCGCAGGGCATGCATGAGCCGCTGCGGCTCAGCCTTTCAGCGCTGGGAGGAAGTGGCCGGCGCTGGTGGTTCCTCGATGGCCGGCCGCTGGGTGACACTGCGCTGGATGCACCTTTCAATCACGCCTTCGACAGCGGCAGGCATCAACTGAGCGTGCTCGACGAGGGTGGCCAGACCGCTCGTCTGGAATTCAGCGTAGGGCCGTAAAGCGCGCCGCTGGCGCCGACCGCTCTGACCTGCGCCCTGATCATCACTGCACATGATCCCGCCTGGCGCGAATAAAGCTTGGCCGTGGGCCGCCGATATGAAATCTGGCGGTAACCTGTTTGCAATTTGTGTACATTTTTGTATCCAATTGCTCGGCGAGCTCAAAATAATAACCGGGAGAAGCCTCCATGCGCCTCTGGCAACGCAGTATTCAGTGGCAGTTGATCCTCAGCATGGGCGCCGCCCTGTTGGCCAGCATTCTGATCGTCGTTGGCATCTACTCGGCGGTGGTCGATCGCCTGACCGAGCGCTACCTGATCGAAGAAGCGCTGCCAGCGCGGGTGCTGGCGATCCGCAACGACCTGGAGCGGGTGCTGACTGCGCCCATTACCGCCAACGCCTCGATTGCCGAGAACAGCCTGGTGCAGGACTGGCTGGCCGCTGGCGAGGATGCCTCCCGGCGTGACGAGTTCGCGCGCTATCTGGAGGGCGTGCGCGCCCAGCAGAGCGCCATGACCACCTCCATCGTCGCCCTGGCCAGTGGCAACTACACCACCGGTGAAGGGCTGATGCGCACCCTGGACCGCAGTCAGGCGGAGAACCAGTGGTTCTATCGCCTGGTCGACAGCGACCGGGATCGGGTGCTGGAAATCGACATCGACAAGACCACACGGCTGCCCACGCTGTTCATCAACCAGCGCATCAAGCGCGACGGCAAGACGCTCGGTGTCTCTGGCCTGGGCTACAACCTGGCGGACATGTCGAAGATGATCAGCGAGTTCCGCTTCGGCGAGCGCGGCCAAGTATTTCTGATCGACAGCCAGGGCAGCGTCAAGGTCCACCCGCGTTCGCAGCTGAGCGGCAGTGGCAAGCTCGCCGAACTCTTCGGCGCCGACGCCAGCCGTCAGGTGCTTGCAGGCGACAGCCGGGCGGTACGCTTCGAGCGCGATGGCGAGACCTTTCTCGCCGTGGCGCAGAAGTTCGCCAGTATCGACTGGCTGCTGGTCAGCGAGGTGCCCGAGGCCGAAGTCTACGCCGAGGCTCGGCAGGCGCTGCTGATGACCAGCCTGATTGGTGTGGCCGTGGCGCTGTTGTTCCTGGGGCTGGTGGTGCTGCTGGCTCGCGGTCTGGTGCGGCCGATCCGTCAGGTGACCCAGGCGCTGGTGGAAATCGGTGGCGGCGGTGGCGACCTGACGCGCCGCCTGGATGAATCGCGGGCCGATGAGCTGGGCGATCTGGCCCGTGGCTTCAACCGCTTTCTCGCCAGTCAGCGCGACCTGATCGGCGATGTGCTGGCCACCAGCGAGCGGCTGCGTAGTGCGGTCGGCCAGGTGGCGCGGGTGGTGGAGAACACCGCAGGGCGCGCCGGCCAGCAGCAGGAAATGACCGACATGGTGGCCACCGCCGTACACGAGATGGGCCTGACCGTGCAGGAGATCGCGCGCAACGCCAGTAACGCCGCGCAGTCCTCGCACAGCGCACGCGACGAGGCACAGAGCGCGCGTCAGGTGGTAGGCCAGTCCATCGCCCATATCGAGCGAATGTCCGCCGATATTGGCAGCGCGGCGGGTGCGGTGGCTGAGCTGGCCGAGCAGGTCGCTTCCATCGATCAGGTGCTGGCGGTGATTCGCGGTATCTCCGAACAGACCAACCTGCTGGCGCTCAACGCTGCCATCGAGGCGGCACGCGCCGGGGAGATGGGGCGCGGCTTCGCTGTGGTGGCTGATGAAGTGCGCACGCTGGCCAGCCGTACCCAGGCGTCGACCGACGAGATCCAGCAGATGATTCAACGCCTCAAGCAGGGCGCGGAAACGGCCGTCAGTTCCATGCACGCGGGTCAATCGGCCACCGGCACCGGCGTCGAGGCGAGTCAGCGCACCGGGCAGTCGCTCGGCGCCATCACCGAGCAGGTCGAGCGCATCAGCGACATGAACACCCAGGTGGCTGCGGCGACCGAAGAGCAGAGCTCGGTGACCGAGGAGATCAACCGCAACGTGCAGGGCATCGCCGATCTGGCGCACGCCACCACTGGTGAGGTGCGCGCCTGCCGCGAGGATTGTCAGACCCTGAGCCGCCTGGCCGATGACCTGGCCGGGCAGATGGGCAAGTTCCGCCTCTAGTCGGGATGCTGTCCTGGTGGAGGGCGCCGTGTGCACCGCCTATCGCCGCAGACTTGCTGGTGCGCGCGGCGCACCCTACCCAAACCCCGCACGATCCAGCGGGGCCTCAGTGATCGGCCGCAACCAGGCGGTTGCGGCCCTCGCGCTTGGCGCGGTAGAGCGCACCGTCGACGCGCTTGAAGAAGGCGTCGGCGTCGCCGTCATGACTGCTGCTGAAGCAGCCGACGCCCAGACTGGTGGTCAGCTCCAGGCGCTGACCGGCCAGCAGCAGGCCTTCTGCTTCCAGTTCCTGACGAAAGTGCTCGGCCAGATCCCAC
>CAMPIF010000059.1 GCA_946886245.1 Ectopseudomonas composti
GTCTATCTTCACTAGGTGCCGCAGCCTCCCCGCGAGCAGCAGGGCGGCTGGCCAGCAGGCTTTCCAGATCTGCAGATTCGCCCAGCAGATGCATGTAGCGGTCCTCGCGCTGACCACTCTGGCGCGGCAGCAGCAGCGCCAGACCTCGACCGATCAGACGCTCCAGCTGATGCTGGACCTCCGCGACATCGTCGAAATCGTGCATGCGATTGCTGCGCGTGAGCAGTTCATTGAGCGTCTGCGGGCCGCGCAACAGCAGCAGGCCGAGCAATACAGTCTGTGGCTTGACCAACTCCAGCTGCTTGTCGCAACGCTGTTCCCAGCGGTCGGCACGGCTGCCCATCACCAGGTGCACCAGCTTGCGACCTTCCAGGCTGCGCAAGTAGCGCCCGACTTCACCGGTTTCCAGGTTCATCAAGGGTTCGCGACTGGTTTTCTGGTTGCAGGCCAGTTGCACGGCATTGAGCGTCAGCGGATAGGTTTCCGGCGTGGTCAGCTGCTTTTCGATCAGGCAGCCGAGGATGCGCACTTCGGCGGCGTGCAGCGGGGTTTCACCAATCAGCGGGGAAGGCGTGTGCGACATGGATCGATCCTGGCAGAAAGAACCCGCATAGGTTAACGACATCCGCGCTCAGCTGACAGGTTTCAATCTGTGTTCGAGCATGTCCAGGCTGGCGCCGAGCACCTGCTGGCGCGATTGTTGGCTGGCCATCATGCGTGCCAGCAGCAGGCTGCCCAGGCATTGCGCGAGAATCGTCCAGGCCAGTTGCGGGTCGCCGATGATCTCGGCCCAGGTGCTCTGCAACTGCAGGATCTGTTGCTCGGTACGCAGCCGGACGCGTTCATCGGCACGGGCGATCTCCGCACCCAGGGTCGGTAGTACACAGCCTTTGTCCGGCTGCTCGACATGCGCCAGGCTGAGATAGGCCGTCAGGCAGCGTTGCAGCTTGTCACGCCCGGCGTCACCCGGTTCGCCACCAAGCCGGCTCAGGCTGTTGCGCAGCTCGCGTTCGATCAGCTCGACGAACAAGTCATCCTTGCTCGGAAAGTGGCTGTAGAAAGCCGCGCCGGTTAGACCAATGGTCTTCATCAGCGCGTCCACGCCGGTCACGGCAAAACCTTGCTGCTTGGCAAGTGCGCCGCTGCTGGCGAGCAGGCGCTCGCGGGTTTCGGCCTTGTGTTCGGCGCAATAGCGCATGGGTAACACTCTTCTATGCTGGGTTGACCTGCCCAAGAGCATAGCATAACGTTCGTTCAGCTAACGGTCGTTAGTCAATGGAGAAGGCCATGCACGAGAACAACAAGGTCGCGTTGATCATTGGTGCCGGTGATGCCACTGGCGGCGCCATCGCCCGGCGTTTTGCCCGTGAGGGGTACATCGCCTGCGTCACCCGCCGCAGCCTGGACAAGCTGCAACCGCTGCTGGCGGAAATCCGCGACGCAGGCGGTGAGGCGCACGGTTTCGCTTCCGATGCGCGGCGTGAGGAACAGGTAGCCGAATTGGTCGAGAGCATCGAACGTGACATCGGGCCGATCGAGGTGATGGTGTTCAATATCGGCGCCAACGTGCCTTGCAGCATCCTCGATGAAACCGCACGCAAATACTTCAAGATCTGGGAAATGGCCTGCTTCTCCGGCTTTCTCACCAGTCAGGCGGTGGCCAGGCGCATGGTCGCCCGTGGCCGTGGCACCATCCTGTTCACCGGCGCGACTGCGGGTCTGCGTGGCGCCGCCGGATTTGCCGCTTTCGCCGGGGCCAAGCACGGCATCCGGGCGCTGGCGCAGAGCATGGCGCGTGAGCTGGGGCCGTTGAATGTCCATGTCGCCCATGTGGTGGTCGATGGTGCCATCGATACCGCCTTTATCCGCGACAGCTTTCCCGAGCTTTACGCCAAGAAGGATCAGGATGGCATTCTCGATCCCGAGCACATTGCCGACAGCTACTGGTTTTTGCATGCACAGCCGCGTGATGCCTGGACCTTCGAGCTGGACCTGCGGCCGTGGATGGAGCGCTGGTAATCTGCGCTGAGCCCATGATCACAATAACGAGCGAGTGAAACTGATGAGCAAGACAGTGGAGTTCTTCTTCGACCTGGGCAGCCCGGCGTCCTACCTGGCTCATACTCAGCTGCCTGATCTGTGTCGCGACGCCGGTGCTGAACTGGTCTATCGACCGATGCTGCTCGGCGGCGTGTTCCAGGCTACCGGCAACGCCTCGCCGACGATGATTCCGGCCAAGGGCCGTTACATGATTCGCGACCTGGCGCGCTTTGCCGAGCGTTACGGCGTGCCGATGCGCTTCAATCCGCATTTTCCGATCAATACTCTGACGCTGATGCGCCTGCTGGTGGCGGTGCAATCGCATCAGCCGGAGCGTTTCGACGATGCCTTGCAGGCGCTGTTCCGGGCGATCTGGGTCGACGGGGTGAACATGGGGGATCCGGCCAAGGTGACAGGTGTGCTGGTTGCCGCTGGTTTCGACGCGGCCGTTCTGCAGGCGCAGATCGCCGAACCGGCAGTGAAGGAGGCGCTCAAGGCGACTACCGAAGAGGCGGTCAAACGCGGCGTATTTGGCGCGCCGACCTGCTTTGTCGGCGGTGAGATGTTCTTCGGTCAGGATCGCCTGGACTTCGTTCGCGAAGCACTTCGCGGCTAGGTGCTTTTCGTCCAGGGCCTGATGCCTGGCACAATGGCCGGATCATTTTCCGGCCATTCGAGCAACCGATGAACCCCGAAGCGCTGAAACTCCTGGTGACCCGCCGCATGCCTTACGGCAAGTACAAGGATCGACTGATCGCCGATCTGCCGGGGCACTACCTCAACTGGTTCGCCCGCACGGGCTTTCCCAAGGGCGAGCTGGGCCAACTGCTCGCGCTGATGCAGGAGATCGATCACAACGGCCTCAAGCCGCTGCTCGATCCGTTGCGCGACCGTTCGTAGCCCGGAAGCAATCCGGGGACCATTTCCGATCTCTCCCGGATTCCATCCGGGCTACGACTCGTAGGGCGCGTCACGCGCACCGCCCCTGCACGTTGCCAAAGTAGCCAGTGCAGGCCATCGGTGCGCACGGCGCACCCTACGTCTGAGTTGGCCTCAATGCCAGCTGCGGCCGTGATCCAGCTTCTGGTCCACCAGCCATTTGCCATGGGCGATGGATGCGTGCTGGGCCTTGTTCAGGTCATCCATGAAGGCGTAATCCACCGGCAAGGTCTGGCGCTTGCTGGTGTTGCCGTCGGGATCGGTAATCTGGCAACCGCCAGCCCAGGGTGTCGGCAGGCCGGGGTGTTCCATGACGCTGGCGCGTATGGTGTGGTCGCGGTGGGTGCAGGTAAGCGCGCTCATGAGGCCACCTCGTGGATCAAGGCGCCGCCCTCGGCGTCGACGCTACACCGAGATTCCAGCTGGGAGCCGGTAGCGGCGCCGCGTGGATGAGTAATGCGTCTGCCTGCAAACCTTAGCGCAAATGCCGGCGAAGCGAATGTTGGCCGACAAACGTGCCGGTTTTTCTTGCGTCGTCGCAGGCGCTCGCCCTGATTACCGACGCTCAGGGCACAAGGGCATGCAACCAGCGTCGGTGCGTCCTAGGATATCTCGCGCACCCCGTCCGTGCCCCGCGCTTTGGGCGCGAAGCGGGCAGCCAGGCGCATCGACAGAGTGACCAGGCGTTGGTGCAGCGCCGGCATGCTGCGTTGCATCCAGTCCAGGGCATGGGCATCGGCACCGATGAGGATGCGCCGTTTGTTGGCCAGTACGCCGTTCACGATGACCCTGGCTGCCTGTTCCGGCGTGGTGCGTAGCATCTGGTCGTTGAATTGCTGACGTGCCTGCTCGGCGGCCTGACCGGTGACCTTGGCCAGGCTGTCGTTCATCCGCGCGGTCTTGGCGATGTTGGTGCGGATGCCGCCGGGGTGCACGCAACTGGCGGAAACGCCGCAGGCGGCCATGTCCAGTTCCTGGCGCAGCGACTCGGTAAAGCCGCGCACGGCGAATTTGCTGGCGTTGTAGGCGCTCATGCCGGGCTGGGAGAACAGGCCGAAGACGCTGGATACATTGACCACATGGCCCTGGCCGGCCGCCTTGAGGTAGGGCAGGAAGGCCTTGGTGCCGTTGACCACACCCCAGAAGTTGATGCTCATGATCCATTCGTAATCGGCATAGGCGTTGCCCTCCACGGTGCCGCCCTGAGCCACGCCGGCATTGTTGAAGATGGCGTTGACCCGGCCGAATTCGCTGACGATCTGCTCGGCCCAGGCTTCGACGGCGAAGCGATCAGCAACGTCGACCCGCTGCTGGCTGACGGTGACGCCGAGCTTGCGTGCCTGTTCGGCGGTTTCCTGGAGGCCCTCGACATTGACGTCGGACAGCGCCAGGTGGCAGCCCTGGCGCGCCAGGTGACAGGCGAGGGCGCGGCCGATACCGGAGCCGGCGCCGGTGATGGCGGCAACCTTGTTCTCGAAGGATTTCATGCGCTGACCTCCTGCGCGTCGAGGCGGATGGCACTGCTCTGCGCTGGGTGAGCGGCGTGCTGGCGACTGAAGTGATAGGCATGCGGATCGAAGTGGCGGGTCAGCATGCGAAAGCGCCAGGTGAAACCGGGCCACACCGTGCAGTTGCGCCCGCTGACCGGATGCAGGTACCAGCTCATGCAGCCGCCGGCGTTCCATACGGTGCTGCCGAGAGTCTTCTGGATCTTCTTGTTGAAGGCGTCCTGCGCCTCGCGCTTGGGCTCCAGGCTCTGCAGCCGCCCCTCTTCGAGCTGCTTGAGGGCGCCGAGCACATAGGTGATCTGCGACTCGATCATGTAGACCATGGAGTTATGGCCCAGGCCGGTGTTCGGGCCCATGAGGAAGAACAGGTTGGGGAAGCCGGCAGTCATGGTGCCCTTGTAGGCTTGCGGGCCCTCGGGCCAGGTGTCGAGCAGGTCGACACCGCCACGGCCGAACACCGTGCCGCGCGGCAGCGGGTCGCTCGGGGTGAAGCCGGTGCCGAAGATGATGGCATCGACGTCGCGCTCCTGGCCGTCGACGCTGCGCACGCCGCTGGGCAGGATTTCGGCGATACCGTCGGTGATCACCTCGACATTGGCCTGAGTCAGCGCCGGGTAGTAATCGTTGGAGATCAGCACGCGCTTGCAGCCCATGGTGTAGTCCGGGGTGACCTTGGCGCGCAGCAGCGGGTCCTTGATCTGCTTCTTGATATACAGCTTGGCGATACCCTGGGCCATGCGCAGCAGGCGCGGGGCGAAGGCGAAGGCGATCACCCGGCTTTCGAGAATGCCGTACAGCGCGCCGCGCCAGAGCTTCTGCACCAGCGGGAAGCGCTTGAAGCGCATGCGCTCGCCATCGCGGATGGCACGATCGGGCTTGGGCATGATCCACGGCGCGGTGCGCTGGTAAAGATCGAGCCGCGCGACCTGCTGCTGGATCTGCGGCACGAACTGGATGGCCGATGCGCCAGTGCCGATTACCGCCACGCGCTTGCCGGTCAGGTCATAGTCGTGGTTCCACTGTTGCGAGTGGAAGATCTCGCCCGTGAAATGCTCCAGACCCTTGAGCTTGGGAATCGAGGGTGTCGACAGCGCGCCCATGCCGGAAACCACGAACTGTGCGCTGTACCGATTACCGGCGCGATCCTGCAGGTGCCATCGCTCGGCATGCTCGTCCCAGCGCATCTGTACCACGTCGGTGCCCAGCAGGGTCTTGTCCTGCAGGCGGTACTTCTCCCAGCAAGCTTCCAGATACGCCTTGATTTCCGGCTGCCTGGCAAACATTCGCGTCCAGTTCGGGTTGGGCTCGAAGGAGAAGGAATACAGATGCGATTGCACGTCGCAGCCGCAGCCCGGGTAGTTGTTGACGCGCCAGGTGCCGCCGACACCGGCTTCTTTCTCGAACAGCAGGAAGTCCCGCTCGCCCTGTTGCTTGAGGCGAATGGCCATGCCGAGGCCGGAGAAGCCGCTGCCGAGGATGGCGATCTTGCACTGGCGCACAGCGCCAGGGGGTGACACGGGCGCATTCATGAGCGAACTCCTGCTTGTCGTTCCTGTTGGTGTCTACATCTGTACGCCAGAAGGCTTCAGTTGCTGAAACCGAGGCGCTCGCGCCAGCGGTTTTCCAGCGTGTCGGTGTCGTGATCCCTGGGGTGAAAGCCTGGGCGGTAGTAGTCCAGATACGGACCGATCAACCTGGTGAAGAAGCCATTACGCGGGCCGAACAGCTTCTTCAGGCCGAAGCCCCAACTGCGCCAGTTGAACAGTTGGCCGTCCTTGCGCAGCAGGTGAATCTGGAACCAGCCGATCACGCCGAGGAACATCAGGGTGGTCAGCATCATCACCAGCGTACGGGTGAAGTAGCCGCCGTAGACCTCCTGGTAGACGTCGTAGCACACGGCCTTGTGCTCGTTTTCCTCGATGGCGTGCCACATCCACAGTTGATAGAGCTTAGGGTCGTTCATCTGGGTGGTGAGGTCCTCACGCTTGAGCAACTGCTCGGCCATGGTCGCGGTGAAGTGCTCCAGGGCGCAGGTCGCTGCCAGGCGTTGCTTCTTGGTGCTGAAGCGGGTCGTCCATTCGAGCAATGCCTTGATGCGCAGCTCGAGGCGCTGCAGATCGATATCGTGCTCGTTGGCGTAGTCGTTGTAGGCCGCATGTTCCTTGGAGTGCATGGCCTCCTGACCGATGAAGGCGCTGATGTCCTTTTTCAGCTGCGGCTCGCTGACCTGGTCGCGTACGGCGCGCACGCTGTCGACGAAGAACTTCTCACCGTAGGGGAACAGCGACGACAGGTTGTTCATGAAATGGCTCATGAATGGGTCGTCGTAGAACCAGTATTTCGCAGTCTCGCTGAAACGGAAGTCCATGCGACGCACCGGAAAGCTGGATTTTGGCTGGGGTAGGGGAGTACTGGCGTTCATCGTTCGAGTCCTCTTCTGGGGCGTTGGTGCTTCCGATGGTTGTGCGGCTCCGGCTGGCAGCACTCGGGGTCGAAGGTGGTCAATCTCGACAGACCAACGCTGTCATTGAACGATGTAACTATCGGGCGTGCGGGTGCCGAGCGCCGCCAACTTAAGGCGGGTCTGATAGGCAGATATCAGGGGAGAGGGCACGCAACCCGCCGCGCCAGAGGCGGCGGATTGCGCTGACGGCGGGGCTTAGGGCGCGTTACGGCGCAGCTCGGCCACTTCGCTGCGCAGTGCGCGCAGCTCGTCGAGAATGGCCTGTGCGCGAGCGGCTGCGGCCTGCTGTTCGGCATCTGGCTCGTGGGTGCTCTGCATCGCGTTGACGATAACGGCGATGAACAGGTTGAGCATCATGAATGTCGCGACGAGGATATAGGGTACGAAGAACAGCCAGGCCAGCGGATGTTCTTCCATCACCGGGCGCACGATGCCCATCGACCAGCTCTCCAGGGTCATCACCTGGAACAGGGTGTACAGGCTGGCGCCGATGTTACCGAACCATTCTGGGAAGCTTTCACCGAATAGCTGGGTGGCCATCACTGCGGCGACGTAGAACACCAACCCCATCAGCATGACGATGCTGCCCATGCCAGGCAGGGAAGCGAGCAGCGCCTGCACCACCTTGCGCATGCTCGGATTGATCGACACCAGTCGCAGTACCCGCAGCACGCGCAAGGCACGCAGAACGGCGAAGGGGCCGCTGGCCGGTACCAGGGCGATGCCGACCACCAGGCAATCGAATACGGCCCAGGGATCGCGCAGCAGGCCGATGCCGCGCGCGACGAAGCGCAGCGCCAGCTCGATGACGAAGCAGGCGAGGATGAAGGTATCGAGTATCAGCAGTGGTGCGCCCCAGTCGGCCATGATCGACGGTGAGGTCTGCAAGCCGAGAATGACGGCATTGACGATGATCAGCAGTGTGATCAGGCGTTGTACGGACGTGCCGTCCATGACAGCGCCCAGGCGCTGGCGCCAATCGCTGGATGGATTCAGTTCGAGTTCGTGCATGGGAGTCTGGTCAAGGTAATCGGTGATGCCGGGCATTGCCCGGCTGAATCAACAACCCACTTGCGGGTTGGCAGGTGCTTCGGCTCAATGATCGTCGAGCGCGAAGGCCGTCAGCGTGAAGGTGGGGATGCCGGCGTCCTGCAGCTTCTGTGAGCCGCCCAGCTCAGGCAGGTCGATGATCGCGGCGGCCTCGAAGACCGTTGCGCGCATGCGCCTTATCAGGTTGGCAGCCGCGATCAGGGTGCCGCCGGTGGCGATCAGGTCATCGAAGATCAGTACCGAGTCGCCTTCGCAGAGGCTGTCGCTGTGCACTTCGAGAAAGGCTTCGCCGTATTCGGTCTGGTAGCCCTCACTGAGCACGTCAGCCGGCAGTTTGCCCTGCTTGCGAAACAGCACCAGGGGCTTGTTGAGTTCGTAGGCGATGATCGAGCCGATCAGGAAGCCGCGAGCATCCATGGCGCCGATATGGCTGAACTCGGCTTCCACGTAACGCTGGATGAAACTGTCGGCGACCATGCGCAGGGCGCGCGGCGACTGGAACAGTGGCGTGATGTCGCGAAAGATGACGCCCGGCTTGGGGAAGTCCGGTACCGGGCGGATCAGGGTCTTGATGCTGAATTCGTCAAAGATCATCGTGGGGTCCTAATGCGTTGAGCCCGCGAAAATCGTGCGAACTCAAACGTCGAGAGTGCCGCCGGCCAGCGCACACAGCTCGATCGGGTCGAGAATGTGTACTTCCTTGCCTTCGGCTTCGAGCAGCTTGTTCTGTTGGAAGCGGGTAAATACGCGAGACACCGTCTCTACCGCAAGGCCCAAATAGTTACCAATTTCGTTGCGCGACATGGCCAGGCGGAACTGGTTGGCCGAGAAGCCGCGTGCGCGGAAGCGGGCGGAGAGATTGACCAGGAAGGTGGCGATGCGTTCGTCGGCGGTTTTCTTCGACAGCAACAGCATCATCTGCTGATCGTCGCGGATTTCACGGCTCATGATACGCATCAGCTGGCGGCGCAGCTGTGGTAGCTGCAGGGCCAGGTCGTCGAGGCGTTCGAAGGGAATTTCGCAAACCGAAGTGGTTTCCAGCGCCTGTGCGGAAACCGGATAGCGCTCGCCGTCGACGCCAGACAAGCCGACCAGCTCGCTGGGCAGATGGAAGCCGGTGATCTGCTCCTCACCGCCATCGCTCAGGCTGAAGGTCTTCAGCGCACCGGAGCGTACGGCGAACACGGAACCGAAGGTATCACCCTGGCGGAACAGGAATTCGCCCTTCTTCAGCGGGCGGCCGCGTTTGACGATGTCGTCGAGCGCGTCCATGTCTTCCATGTTCAACGAAATGGGCAGGCACAAGGCAGCCAGGCTGCAATCCTTGCAATGGGCTTGATGCTGCTTGTGCAGCTTGATGCTCTCGGACATCGTCGGGCTTCCCAGATATACACGCAATGTTCGTAAGGGTACCGCAGGGCTTGGGTGGCGGCCAGTCATATAAGGGCTGACCGAGCGCTCAAGTTTAGCCTCGGGGTGCCGATTCAGACTGTAGAACCATAGTCCAACGCAGGGAGCAGCGCGATGCGCATACCATCCAGTGGGCCGCTGAGTAATCTTGCCCAGGGCGTTCAGCGACAATTTACCGCAGTGGAGCGGACCCCCGAGGAGGTGCGCGAGGGGCTCCGTGTGAGTCTGTCCGAGTTAGGCAAGAGCATGTCGGCCAAGTCCGACAAGAACGAGGACATCGATAACAGCGATCTGCCCAAGGCGATCAAGGACCTGCTCAAGATGATCCGCGAGTTGCGTGCGCAGATCGTCGAGAAGCAGGCGCAGATCGAGGCGATCATGAGCGATCAGAGCCTCGATGCGCAAACCAGGCGCCAGCAGCTTGAAGGGCTGCAGACCGAGCTGGCGTCGCTCAACAGCGCATTGACTGCGGCCAATGCCAACTTGATCAAGCTGATGCGCGAGAACGGCCTGTCGAATGAGCAGATGCAGACCGCCGCCACGTTGGCGATGGGTTGATCCGGCAGCCAGTGACGGAGTCCGTCACTGGCGCCGGCTGCTCACGTTCAGATCACCCGAGAGAAACGCTGGCGTACCTGATCGTTGAGATAGCGGTCGAACAGCATGCACAGCGAACGCACCAGCAGACGCCCGGCCGGGCGCACCTGAATCCCCTCTGCACCCAGCTCGATCAAACCGTCGCGGTCGAGTTGCTGAAGTTCAGGCCAAAGTGCCGCGAAGTAGTCGCGGAACACCACGGCATGGGCCTGTTCGATGTCAGCGAAACGCAGCTCGAAGTGGCAGATCAACTGCTGGATGACGGCTCGGCGCAGACGGTCGTCGGCATTGCAGTGCAAGCCGCGGCGCGTCGCCAGCTGGCCGTTGCCCAGGGTCTGCTGATAGTTGGCGATATCGCTGTCGTTCTGGCTGTACAGATCGCCGATCTGGCTGATGGCAGAAACACCCAGGCCGATCAGATCGCAGTGACCGTGGGTGGTATAGCCCTGGAAGTTACGCTGCAACGTGCCTTCTTCCTGGGCGATGGCCAATTCGTCGTCGGGCAGGGCGAAGTGGTCCATGCCGATATAGCGATACCCGGCGCGGGTCAGTTGCTCGATGCTGCTCTGCAGCATGGCCAGCTTGTCTGCCGGGCTCGGCAGGTCGTCGGAACTGATGCGACGTTGCGGCATGAAGCGTTCCGGCAGGTGCGCATAGTTGAACAGCGACAGGCGATCCGGTTGCAGGGCGATGACCTCGGCCACGGTTCGGGCGAAGCGCTCCGGCGTCTGTTTGGGCAGGCCATAGATCAGGTCGATGTTCACCGAGCGGAACTGCAGGGTGCGCGCTGCCTCGATGATGGCGCGGGTTTCTTCCAGGGTCTGCAGGCGGTTGACCGCGCGCTGCACTTCAGGATCGAGATCCTGTACGCCGATGCTGACGCGATTGAAGCCCAGTTCACGCAGCAGGCCCATGGTCGACCAGTCGGCCTCGCGTGGGTCGATCTCGATGCTGTAATCGCCGGAGTCGTCATCCAGCAGATTGAAGTGCTGGCGCAGGTGCTGCATCAGCCGACGCAGTTCGTCGTGACTGAGGAAGGTCGGCGTGCCGCCGCCGAGATGCAGCTGTTCGATTGGCTGGTTGCGATCGATGTGGCGGCTGATGATCTCGATTTCCCGCTCGAGCTTTTCCAGGTAGGGCAGGGCACGGCCGCGGTCTTTGGTGATGACCTTGTTGCAGGCGCAGTAGTAGCAGATGTGCGCGCAGAACGGCACGTGCACGTAGAGTGACAGCGGGCGCTGTGCCTTGCGGCTGTCGCGCAGGGCATGCAGCAGATCGAATGGGCCGATATCGTCGTGAAACTGTACGGCGGTCGGGTAAGAGGTATAGCGCGGGCCGGCGAGATCGTAGCGGCGGATCAGGTCGGCATCCCACTGGATGGCGTCGAGCATGGGAAATAATCCTGGACAGGCTTTGTGGCCAGTCTAGGGATGCGCCTGGGTGGCGGCCTTGACCTGAATCAAAGGCGCGTTGAGCACCGCAGGTGTTGTTGCTACAAGCCCGGATGCAATCCGGGGATTGTTGGGCGTCTTGCTCCCGGATTGCATCCGGGCTGTGCCTGCTTTTGCTTGCCGCTTGAGGCTTGCTGCTTGTAGCCGCTCTAGTGTCCCATCAGCCAGTGCTGGTGGGGGCCGGGCAGCGTCCAGATGCCGAACAGAATGACCAGCAGGCCGCCAGCCAAGCGCACGCCGCGCTTGCGCAGCAGGGTGGTGATGCGCTCGGCGGCCAGCCCGGTGGCCAGCAGCACCGGCCATGTGCCCAGGCCAAACGCCAGCATCAGCAGGGCGCTGTTGATTGCATTACCCTGGCTGGAAGCCCATAGCAGGGTGCTGTAGACCAGCCCGCACGGCAGCCAGCCCCATAACCCCCCCAGAACCAGGGCGCGTGGCAGGCTGCTGACCGGCATGAAGCGCCGTGTCAGCGGCTGGATATGCCGCCACAGGCCGCGGCCCAGCGCTTCGATGCGTGTCAGCCCGCTCCACCAGCCGGCCAGATAAAGACCCATGGCAATCAGCAGCAAGGCAGCCAGCGTACGCATCGCCACCTCGGCTTTGCTGCCTGCTATGGCCCAGCCGGCCAGGCCCAGGAGCAAGCCTGCCAGGCTGTAGCTGAGAATGCGCCCGAGGTTGTAAGCCAGCAGCAGTTGCAGACGCCGGCCGCGTTGCTCGGGCGGAATCGCCAGAGTCAGCGCGCCCATCAGGCCGCCGCACATGCCCAGGCAATGGCCGCCGCCGAGCAGGCCGAGAATCAGTGCAGACACCAGCAGTGGTGCCAGCTCAAGCATCAGGTTTGTCCTGCTTGTTGTGTTCTTCGGCCTGCTCGACGCCAGCCTTGTGCAGCGGATCTTCGTCGTCGAACAGAATGCTGTGCGCCGGGCCGTCGAGGTCGTCGTACTGACCGCTGTCCACCGCCCAGAAGAACAGCCAGATGGCGAAGCCGACCAGGCCGATGGCAACGGGGATCAGGATGTAGAGGGCGGACATGCGGTCTCCATGGTGGCATCTGAGTAGGAGCGAGCTCTGCCCGAGAAGCGCTTCTTCGCGAGCAGAGCTCGCTCCTAGGTGTTCGGGGTGCTGCTCAGGCGCAGTGCATTGAGTACCACCAGCAGCGAGCTCAGGGACATGCCCACCGCTGCCCAGATCGGCGTGATCCAGCCCAGAGCGGCGAAGGGCAGTACCAGGCCATTGTACAGCGTCGCCCAGGCCAGGTTCTCGATGATGATGCGGCGCGTGCGCTTGGCCAGTTTCAGGCCATCGACCAGGCTGCTCAGACGGTTCGACAGCAACACGGCGTCGGCGCTGGTTTTCGCCAGGTCGGACGCCGAACCCATGGCCACGCTGATATCGGCAGCGGCCAGTACCGGTACGGCGTTGACGCCATCGCCGAGCATCAGCACGCGACGCCCTTCGCCGTGCAACTGCTTGAGCACCGCCAGCTTGGCATCCGGGGTCAGGCCACCCCGTGCATCCTCGATGCCCAGCTGGCGCGCGACTTCGCCCACCATCGGCGAGCTGTCACCGGACAGCAGATGGATATGCCAGCCGCGGGCGCGGGCGGCAGCGATCAGGGCGGGGGCGTCTTCGCGCAGGCGATCATCGAGGACGAACCAGGCCAGTGGGCCCTGTTCGTCGCCCAGCAGCAGCCACTGGCCATGCTCGCTGGCAATGGGCGGCACGGCCTGGCCGCTCAGGGCGCAGACGAAACTGGCCTCGCCAATGCGCAGCAGGCGGTCATCGACCACGCCTTGCAGGCCTTGTCCCGGATGACTAGCGACGGATTGCGCGGCGCGAGGTGCCTGGCTGAACGCGCGAGCGATGGGGTGTTCCGAGCGGTTCTCCAGCGCGGCAGCCAGGGCCAGGCAACTGCCTTCGTCCAGATCGCGCAGCGGATGGATGGCCTTGAGCGTCAGGCGGCCTTCGGTCAGCGTGCCGGTCTTGTCCAGCACCAGGGTGTCGATCTGGTTGAGCCCTTCGAGCACATGGCCGCGCGTCAGCAGCATGCCCAGCTTGTGCAGGGTGCCGGTGGCGGTGGTCAGGGCGGTCGGGGTGGCCAGGGCCAGGGCGCAGGGGCAGGTGGCCACGAGCAGGGCGAGCACGACCCAGAAGGCGCGGCCGGAGTCGATCTGCCACCAGACGAAGCCGACCACGGCGGCTGCCACCAGGATGAACAGCAGAAACCATTGCGAAACGCGGTCGGCGATTTCTGCCAGGCGCGGTTTCTCGCTCTGCGCTCGGTCCAGCAGGCGCACGATGGCGGACAGGCGAGTGGCATCGCCGAGTGCCTGCACTTCGACGGTCAGCGGACCTTCGACATTCAGGGTGCCGGCGGTGACGCTGTCACCGATGCCGCGTGGCAGTGGCAGGTAC
>CAMPIF010000060.1 GCA_946886245.1 Ectopseudomonas composti
CCATTGTGCGGCGGCTGATTTCGGCATCAGGCAGGGGCTGATGAGCACGCGGCTGTTCGTCATCGACACCGACAATGCGGTGATCAAGGTCGATGGCAGCGCCAATTTCGCCAGCGAGCGGCTGGATTTCACCATCACCCCCTCGACCAAGGGCTTTCGTATCTTTTCCCTGCGCTCGCCGCTCTATGTGCGCGGCACGTTCAAGCAGCCGGCGCCGGGCGTGCAGGCCACGCCGCTGGCGCTGCGGGGTGTTGGTCTGGTGGCGCTGGGCGTCGCGGTGGCGCCGGCGGCCGGGTTGCTGGCGCTGGTGGCCCCCAGCGCGGGCGACGAGCCCAGCCAGTGCGCGCCGCTGCTGCAGAAAATCCAGGGGGGTTAGCAGGGGGCTCGGAACGAGGTGCAGGGTGCGCTGTGCGCACCGATCCTTCACCGCAGTGTTTGCGCATGGCGCACCCTACTTCCGGGTTCGGTCCTTGAAGCTGCGGTCGATGGCTTCGATGCCGGGCTGATAGTCGTTGTGTTCCACCGCCCGCAGTGTCCAGGCCAGCACGCGCTCGGCGATGCGTTCGTGCTGCTGGCTCATGGGATTGACGCGCAGGGGCAGAAAATCCAGCAACTGGGTATCGCCGAAGGTGGCCAGGCGCACTGAGGGCCACTGCTCGCTGCCCTGTTCGCGCAGGGCGTCGAACACCCCTTCGAGCAGCACGTAGGCGGTGCTCAGCAGCGCATCCGGCAAGCCGACTTCCTCCAGCAGCGTCTGCATCTGCCGGTAGCCGCAGGCGCGGCTGAACAGCTCGCCGTGGTAGACGCTGATGCGCCCGTCGAAACCTTCCAGCGCCGAATGGAAGCCGCGTTCGCGCGCCTGGCTGGTGACCAGCTCCGCACGGGCGCCGAGCAGGGCGACATGCCGGGGTTTGGGCGTCAGCAGGCTTTCGGTGAGGGTGCGCCCGGCCTGCTCGTCATCGCTGACCACCGAGCGGATGTGGGTGGGCGACAGCGCGCGGTCCACGGCCACCACCGGCAGGCCGGCGGCGACGATCGCCGGATACAGCGGGTCGTCCGCTGGCAGGCAGCTGGCGACGATCAGCGCCTCGCAGCGGCGCGAGCGAAACAGCTCGAGCAACTGGCGCTCGCTGCTCGGGTCATCGTCGGAGCTGGCGATCAGCAACTGATAGCCGGCGGCGCGTGCCTTCTGTTCGAGCAGCTTGGCCAGGCGCGCGTAACTGGGGTTTTCCAGGTCCGGCAGGATGAAGCCCAGGCAGCGGCTTTGCCCGCGGCGCAGGCTGGCGGCCTGCTGATCCGGGCGATAGCCATGTTCCTCGACCACTGCCAGCACCCTGGCCACGGTGGCAGGGCTGATACGCCGACGTTCGGCCTGACCGTTGATCACGTAGCTGGCGGTGGTCAGCGAGACCTGGGCCAGGCGGGCGATGTCGCTGAGTTTCACGGGCACAGCACCATGCAGAGAGAGGATTTCGAGCGTGCGAGCGCGGCGAGTCTACACCGACTCGACGACGACCGGGCTTCAAGGATTACCCATTATCGGATAAGGTGCCAGCGTTTGATGAATCGTTTCAGCAAGGCGATTCATCAGCTAGTCTTGAAGGTGTTTGGGTGGCGTAAGTGAGCGCCGAGTCCGTGAACACCCTTCTCAATCAGAACAAGAATCCAAGCCGGAGACCATCATGCTCGAACTCGATGCCAGCCAAATCCAGATGGGCCGGGCGGCGGCGAACAAGGGCGAAGCCCTGACCATGCTCGGCGATGCGCTGGCCAGTGCCGGCCTGGCCACTGCGGCTTATCTCGAAGGCCTGCAGGCACGCGAAGCTCAGGGTTCGACCTTTCTCGGCCAGGGCATCGCCATCCCCCATGGCACACCGCAGACCCGCGATCAGGTGCTGCGTACCGGCGTCAGCCTGATCCAGTTCCCCGCCGGTGTGGACTGGGGAAACGGCCAGCAGGTCTACCTGGCCATCGCCATCGCCGCGCAATCCGACGAACACCTGCACCTGCTGCAACTGCTGACCCGCGCCCTGGGCGAAGGCGATCTGAGCCAGGCGCTGCGCGAAGCCCGCGAGCCGGCGCAGATACTCGAACTGCTGCAGGGCGCACCGCAGGCGCTGGCGCTGGACGGTCAACTGGTGGCGCTGGCACAGCCGGCTGAAGACTTCGATGAATTGCTCTGGCAGGGCGCGCGTCTGTTGCGCCAGGCCGGTTGTGCGCGCAGCGGCTTCGCGCTTGGGCTGGCCCGTGGCGAGCCGCTGCCGCTGGGCGATGGCCTGTGGTGGCTGCACAGCGAGGCCAGTGTCGAGCGGCCTGGCCTGGCGTTCGTCACGCCGGCGCAGCCGCTGAGTTTTCGCGGTGAGGCGCTGCGCGGCCTGTTCTGCCTGGCCAGCCAGGGCGAGGCGCACCGTCAGGCGCTGGAGCGGTTGTGCGATGTGCTGATCGGTGGTCGCGCGGCCGCGTTCAGCGAAGCCAGCGACAGCCGGCAGGTGATCGAGGCGCTGGGCGGTGAGGTGCCGCCGGACTGGCCCAGCCTCAGCGTGCCGCTGCTCAATGCCCATGGTCTGCATGCGCGCCCGGCCAAGGCGCTGAGCGAGCTGGCACAGGGCTTCGCCGGTGAGACCCGCGTGCGCCTGCTCGGTGACACGGGCGCCGGGGTCTCGGCCAAGAGCCTCAGCCGCCTGCTGGCGCTGGGCGCGCGGCGTGGGCAGATGCTCGAATTCAGCGCCGAACCGGCGATTGCCGACAGTGCACTGCCGGCCATTCGCGCCGCGCTGGAAAGTGGCCTGGGCGAAACGGTCGAGCCGCTGAGCGACGCGCTGCCCGAAGTCGCGGCGCAGCTGCAGCCTGTCGAAGCGCTTGCTCCCGTTGCCGGTAGCCGCCTGCAGGCGGTCGGTGCCTCGCCCGGCATCGCCATCGGCCCGGCGCTGGTGCGCACGCCGCCGGCGTTTCATTTCGCCGAGCAAGGCCAGGGTGTCGAGCAGGAGCACGCGCGCCTGGATGCAGCCCTGGTCGCTGTCGCTGCGCAAATCCAGCGCCTGGTCGATGGCGCCGGTGTGGCGAGCATTCGGGAAATCTTCAGTGCCCACCTGGCCATGCTCGCCGATCCGGCGCTGCGTGATGACGTCGAGGCGCGTCTGGGCAAGGGGGCAAGCGCCGAAGCGGCCTGGCAGATCGAAGTCGAGGCCGCTGCCAGGCGTCAGGAAGCGCTGCATGACCCATTGCTGGCGGAGCGGGCGGCTGACCTGCGTGATATCGGCAACCGCGTGCTGGCGCACCTGTGTGGCATCGAGCTGCCCAGCGAGCCGAACGAGCCTTACATCCTGGTGATGGCTGAAGTCGTGCCGTCGGACGTCGCCGGCCTCGACCGTCAGCGTGTGGCTGGCATCCTGACCGCCCAGGGTGGCGCCACCGCGCACAGTGCGATCATCGCCCGCGCCCTGGGGATTCCCGCCGTGGTTGGTGCCGGCGATGGCGTGCTGGCGCTGGCACAGGGCACGCCGCTGCTGCTCGATGGCGACAGCGGCCTGCTGCGCATCGCCCCGGATGCGGCCGAGCGCGACCAGGCGCTGCATGAACGTGAGACGGCGCAGCAGCGGCGCGAGCAGGCGCATGCCGAGCGCTTCGACGATGCGCAGACGCGCGATGGCGTGCGAGTGGAAGTGGCGGCCAATATCGGGGCCAGCGGCGAAACTGCCGATGCCGTGGAGCTGGGCGCCGAAGCGGTGGGCCTGCTGCGCACCGAGCTGGTGTTCATGGAGCATGCCCAGGCGCCGGATCACGCCGCGCAGGAGCGCGAGTACCGGCGCGTGCTCGATGCGCTGGATGGGCGCCCGCTGGTGGTGCGCACGCTGGATGTCGGCGGCGACAAACCCCTGCCGTACTGGCCGATGCCGGCCGAGGAGAACCCGTTCCTCGGTGTGCGCGGCATTCGCCTGAGCCTGCAGCGCCCGGACATACTGGAAACCCAGCTGCGCGCCTTGCTTGCCTCGGCCGATGGCCGCCCGCTGCGGATCATGTTCCCCATGGTCGGTTCGGTGGAGGAGTGGCGTGCGGCGCGTGACATGGTGCAGCGCCTGCGCGAAGAGATCGAGGTCCGCGACCTGCAGATCGGCATCATGATCGAAGTGCCCTCGGCGGCGCTGTTGGCCCCGGTGCTGGCGCGCGAGGTGGACTTCTTCAGCATCGGCACCAATGACCTGACGCAGTACTGCCTGGCCATCGACCGTGGCCATCCGCAGCTGTCGGCGCAGGCCGATGGTCTGCATCCGGCGGTGCTGCGCCTGATCGAGATGACCGTGACCGCTGCCCATGCGCAAGGCAAGTGGGTCGGCATCTGCGGCGAACTGGCCAGCGATCGCCTGGCCGTGCCGCTGCTGGTTGGCCTCGGCGTGGACGAACTGAGCGTGACGCCGCGTTCGATTGCCCTGGTCAAGGCGCGCGTGCGTGAGCTGGACAGCCGCCAGGCGCGAACCCTGGCTGACCGCGCCCTGACCCTGGACAGCGCCAGCGCCGTGCGCGCGCTGGTAGCGGAGATGCACTGATGGCCCGAATCCTGACCCTGACCCTGAACCCGGCGCTGGACCTGACCCTGCGTCTCGAGCGCCTGCAGCCCGGTGCGATCAACCGCTGCCATGAGCTGCGCAGCCACGCGGCCGGCAAGGGCCTGAACGTCGCCCAGGTGCTGGCCGATCTTGGCCATACCTTGAGCGTGGGTGGTTTTCTCGGCCGCGCCAATGCTGCGCCGTTCGAGAACCTGATACACAGGCGCGGTTTTCACGACCTGTTCGTCCGCGTGCCGGGCGAGACGCGCAGCAATATCAAGCTGGCCGAGGCCGATGGCTGCATCACCGACCTCAACGGCCCTGGCCCGCAGGTCGAGGCCGAGCACCTGCAACGCCTGGAGGCCGAGCTGGAACCGCTGCTCGCCGGGCATGACGCCGTGGTGGTCGCCGGCAGCCTGCCGCGTGGCGTCACCCCGCAGTGGTTCGCCGGTCTGTTGCGGCGCATCAAGGCCAGCGGCGTACCGCTGGCGGTCGACAGCAGTGGGGCAGCCCTGCAAGCCGCCCTGGGCGTCGCGCCCTGGCTGATCAAACCCAACGAGCAGGAGCTGGCCGAGGTGTGTGGCAGCGACCTGTCTGCTGCCGTGCACACGCTGCGCGCGCAGGGTATCGAGCACCTGTTGCTGTCACGTGGCGCAGAGGGCGTCGACTGGCATGGGCCGGACATCGCCCTGCGTGCCATACCGCCGCGCGTCGAAGTCGCCAGCACGGTCGGTGCCGGTGACTCGCTGCTGGCGGCCAGCCTGCATGGCCTGCTCGAAGGCTGGCCGGCCGCGCGCACCCT
This sequence comes from Ectopseudomonas composti, assembly GCA_946886245.1. The sequence continues at coordinate 5,347 of CAMPIF010000060.1, forward strand.
GCGCCTGGCCACGGCAGTGGCGGCGCAGGCGGTCACCCAGATCGGCTTCGGCATCCATGATCGCGAGCAACTGGCGCGCTTCGAAGCGGCCGTGCAACTGCACCCTTTAGAACAATAAGAGGCACCCTCCATGAATCTGCTGATCGTCACTGCCTGCCCCAATGGCCAGGTCACCAGCGTGCTGTGTTCGCGCCTGCTGCAGGCCGCCGCCGAGCGCCTGGGCTGGCAAACCCGTGTCGAGGTGCATGATGCGCGCGCGATTGGTTCGCCCTTGAGCGAGGCGCAGATCGCCGCCGCCGACTGGGTGCTGGTGGTCAAGACCGGTGAGCTGCCGCTGGCGCGTTTTGCCGGCAAGCGCCTGTTCCAGGCTTCGCCGGCCGAGGCATTGGCCGACCCGCAGCGTTTTCTGCGTGACGCCGCCGAGCGCGCTCAGCCCTATGGCGAAAGCAGCGAGCCTGCTGCGAGCGGTCGCCGCCGGCTGGTCGCAGTGACCGCTTGCCCGACCGGCGTGGCGCACACCTTCATGGCTGCCGAGGCGCTGCAGCAGGCGGCGCTGCGCATGGGCATCGAGCTGCAGGTGGAAACCCGCGGCTCGGTCGGGGCGCGCAACCTGCTCGACGATGCCGCCATCGCGGCGGCCGATGCCGTGCTGCTGGCCACCGATATCGAGGTGGATACCAGCCGTTTCGCCGGCAAGAAGGTCTACCGCTGCGGCACCGGTGTGGCACTGAAACAGCCGCAACAGACGCTGGAACGGGCCTTGAACGAGGCGCGGCCGCTGAGCGAAGCCGCACCCGCCGAGGGCCAGGCCGTCGCCAGCAGTGGCGAGAAAACCGGCCCCTACAAGCATCTGCTCACCGGCGTGTCCTACATGCTGCCGATGGTGGTGGCGGGCGGTCTGCTGATCGCCCTGTCGTTCGTCTTCGGTATCGAGGCGTTCAAGGAGGAGGGCACCCTGGCCGCCGCGCTGATGAAGATCGGCGGCGAGAGCGCCTTTCAACTGATGGTGCCGCTGCTGGCCGGCTACATCGCTTATTCCATCGCCGACCGTCCGGGCCTGGCGCCGGGGATGATCGGCGGGCTGCTGGCCGGTTCGCTGGGGGCCGGCTTCATCGGCGGCATCATCGCCGGTTTCCTTGCCGGCTATGCGGCCAAGGCCATCGCCCATTGGGTGCGCCTGCCGGCCAGCGTCGAGGCGCTCAAGCCGATTCTGATCATCCCGCTGGTGGCCAGCCTGTTCACCGGGCTGGTGATGATCTATCTGGTCGGCAGTCCGGTGGCGGGCATGCTGGCGGGACTCACCGCCTTTCTCGACGGCATGGGCAGCACCAATGCGATCCTGCTGGGTGTGCTGCTCGGCGGCATGATGTGCGTCGATCTCGGCGGGCCGATCAACAAGGCGGCCTATGCCTTCTCCGTCGGCCTGCTGGCGTCGAGCAGTTATGCGCCGATGGCGGCGACCATGGCGGCCGGCATGGTGCCGCCCATCGGCATGGCAATCGCCACCGTGCTGGCGCGGCGCAAGTTCGCCCAGAGCGAGCGCCAGGCCGGCAAGGCAGCCGGGGTGCTGGGGCTGTGCTTCATCTCCGAGGGGGCGATTCCTTTCGCCGCCAAGGACCCGTTGCGGGTGATCCCGGCCAGTATTGCCGGTGGTGCGCTGACCGGCGCGCTGTCGATGTACTTCGGCTGCAAGCTGATGGCGCCGCACGGCGGTCTGTTCGTGCTGCTGATTCCCAACGCGATCAATCACGCGCTGCTGTACCTGCTCGCCATCGTCGCCGGCAGCCTGGTGACCGGGGTGCTCTATGCCCTGATCAAACGGTCCGAGGCGCAGCCTATGGCGGTCGCAGCGCAATAAGCGCAGGGTCCGTGGCCTCGGTTACACTGAGTCGAACAGCGCCGGGCAAGTAGGCGTCTGTTGAGGGGGCGGTGCGCCGATGCGCCGCGACGGTTCTCAGCAGGCTTCGTGGCGCAGTCGCCCTCACAAAGAAAGGACCTTCTGTAGATGACTCAAGCTCTCGCGCATCGCTGGCGCTTCTTCCGTGCCGGCGGCTTCGATCAGGTGCAACTGGAAACGCCCGCCGACCTCGCCGCCCTGCGCGGCCTGGACCAGAAGCTCTGGGCCAGCCTGGCCTGCCCGGTGAACAACCTGGAGCTGGACCGGCGCATGCTGCAGTACATCGACCAGAACAATGACGGTCGTATCCGCGCCCCGGAAATGCTCGATGCGGTCGATTGGACGCTGGCGCGCTTGGCCGACCCCGCCGTGCTGTTCCACGAGGGGCCGCTGCAACTGTCGTCGCTCACCGACGATGCCGTGGGTGCGCGTCTGCGTCTGGCTGCGCAGCGCCTGCTGGGCGTGCTCGGCCGCCCCGATGACGAGAGCCTGACGCCTGTCGATACCGCTGATCTGGCGAAGCTGTTCCCACCGCAGCAGGCCAACGGCGACGGCCTGGTACCGGCGACCTTTACCGACGATACCGAGCTCAAGGTCGCCATCGCCGACATCATCGCCTGCCTGGGTGCGCAGACCGACCGCAGTGGCGAGCCGGCCGTCGGCGCCGAGCAGATCACCACCTTCTTCGATCAGGCGCGGCAGCTGCATGCCTGGCATGCGCGTGCCGCCGAGCAGGGGCTGGATGCGTTCGGTGAGGGTACCGTGGCCGCTGTCGAGGCACTGAGTGCCGTGCGCGCCAAGATCGACGATTACTTCACCCGCGTGGCCATGGCCGAGTTCGACCCGCGCGCCGCCGCCCTGATGAACGCCAGGGAAGAGGAACTGGTGCGCCTGGCCTCGCTGTCGCTGGCCGATGCCCGTGAGGTGGCCGACCTGCCCCTGGCAACCGTGCAGCATGGCGACGAGCTGCCGCTGAGCAAGGGCCTCAACCCTGCCTGGCAGCATGCCGTCGATGAATTCCGCCAGCGTGTGGTGGTGCCGGTGTATGGCGAGCAGGACAGTCTGTCGCGCGAGCAGTGGCAGCATCTGGTCGCACTGTGCGGCAACTACCTGGCCTGGCGCGCCGAGACGCCGAACGTGGCGATTGCCGAGGTGCTCGAGCGCGGCCGTATTCTCGAGCTGGTGGAGCAGGGCGCCGAAGCGCGCCTGCTGGCGCTGGTGGAGGAGGACAAGACCGTGGCCGAAGCGGCGGACGGGTTGGTCGAGCTGGACAAGCTGATTCGCCTGCGCCATGGCCTGGTCACGCTGCTGCGCAACTTCGTGTCCTTCCAGGCGTTCTATTCGCGTCAGGAAAAGGCCGTGTTCCAGGCGGGCGTGCTCTACATCGACGGCAAGAGCTGCGAGCTGGTGGTCGAGGTCGACAACGTCGAGGCCCACGCCAAGGTGGCGGCGGCCAGCGACTGCTTCCTGCTCTACTGCGCCTGCACCCGTCGCGGTGAGCCGGTGCGGGGCAAGGAGACGCTGAATATCGTGGTGGCGGTGACTGCCGGTGGCGAAGGTGATCTGCAGGCGGGGCGCCACGGCCTGTTCTATGACCGCGAGGGCAACGACTGGGATGCCACCGTGGTCAAGGTGGTACAGCACGCGATCAGCATTCGCGAAGCGTTCTGGTCGCCGTATCGACGCGTTTCCAAGCTGGTATCCGATCAGGTGCAGAAGCTTGCGGCCAGTCGCGACGCCGACATGGTCAGCAAGACCGCAGCCAAGGTCGGCGAAACCGGGGCAGCCGTCACTCCTACCCCGGCCTTCGATATCGCCAAGTTCGCCGGTATCTTCGCGGCCATCGGCCTGGCGGTCGGCGCCCTGGGCACGGCGCTGGCGGCGGTGGTCACGGGGATTCTGTCGTTGGCCTTGTGGCAGGTTCCATTGCTGCTGCTCGGCGTGCTGCTGGCCATCTCCGGGCCGGCCATGCTGCTGGCCTGGTTCAAGCTGCGCCGGCGCAGCCTGGGGCCGATCCTCGATGGCAACGGCTGGGCGGTGAATGCCCAGGCGCGTATCAGCATTCCCTTCGGCACTGCGCTGACGCAGATGGCGGAACTGCCCGAGGGCAGCGACCGTGCACTGCGCGATCCCTATGCCAACAAACCGCTGGTGTGGCCCTGGATACTGGCGTTGCTGCTGGCGCTGGGGGTGGGGTACTACGCCTGGAGCAATGGCGTGTTCAGCCCGGAGCCGGAGGTGCCGGCCGAAGCGGCTGCGCCTGTCCAGGACGCCGCCGGTTAGGGGATAGGGCCGGACGTTGGCCCTTGTAGGAGCGGTTGGGCGGCATTCCGCTTCAGCCACGAACAGCTTTCGCGGCTAAAGCCGCTCCTACGGGTTGGAATGCATAGTCGGCCAGTCATTTGCGTATTGGCGGGTTTCACCCGCCCTACGTTCCCTCTCAACGCGTCAACAGCTCCGCCACCCAGCGCGGTAGTTGCTCGGTGGCCGGGCCGTAGCGTTTTTCCGCGAACAGCGAATGGCCCTGGCTCGGCTCCAGATTGATCTCCAGCGTATGCGCGCCCGCGCGACGCGCCTGTTCGACGAAACCAGCCGCCGGGTAGACGTGCCCCGAGGTGCCGATGCTGACGAACAGCTCGCACTGCTCCAGCGCGTCATGGATGCGCTCCATGTGATAGGGCATCTCGCCGAACCAGACGATATCTGGGCGCAAGCTGCCGACCAGCCCGCAGCATGTGCAGGGTTGCGTGACAGGCATGTCCTCCAGCAAGGGAAAACGCTGCTGGCTGTTGCTGCACAGCATCGACTGCAACTCGCCGTGCATGTGCAGCAGGCGTTTGGAACCGGCGCGTTCGTGCAGGTTGTCGACGTTCTGCGTGACCAGCAGGAATTCCCCCTGCCAACCAGCCTCCAGCTCGGCCAGGGCCAGGTGCCCGGCATTCGGCTCGATGGCCGGGTCGCGCAGCTGGGCGCGGCGCATGTCGTAGAAGCGCTGCACCAGGGCCGGATCACGGGCGAACCCTTCGGGCGTGGCCACCTCTTCGATGCGGTGGTCTTCCCAGAGTCCGTCAGCGGCACGGAAGGTGCGAATGCCGCTCTCGGCGGAGATGCCGGCGCCAGTGAGGACGACGAGGTTCGGGTGGGCCATTGCTGCTCCAGTGTGGATCGGGTTCAGGCACCACTTTATGCCAACACTGGCGACGCGGGGAGGGCGCGGCCGCGCTGCTTGTCACTCATGCTGCCGCAGAATCGCTGAACTCTCTCCGTCACTGCGCATCCACAGATCAGGGCCCTGGTCTGGACGGGGCAGTGGTTCGGGGAGCGAGCAATGACCGAGAACAACAAGGCGCAGCCCCTGCGCATCAAACTGACGACCTGGGTGACCGGCGTTCTGGGCGCGCTGCTGGCGCTTGGCGGTGCCTATCTGCTGTGGCTGGGCGGGTCCTGGTACTACCTGTTGGCGGGCATCGGCCTGCTGTTGGTGGGTGTGCTGATTCAGTGCCGTCAGCGTGCGGCCTTGTGGCTGTATGCGCTGCTGTTGCTGGCGAGTCTGGCCTGGACGATCTACGAGGTACGCTTCGACTGGTGGCAGATGGCGCCGCGTATCGACCTGTGGTGCGTGCTCGGTCTGTGGCTGCTGCTGCCCTGGATCAACCGGCACATCGCGCCCGGGCAGCCCTGGCGTGACGGTGCCAGCGTTGTGCTGGGCATCGGCCTGCTGCTGGGCGCGAGCATGGCGGTTTATTCGCTGACGCAGGACTACCATCGCCTGCCCGGCCGTTTCGACGAGCCGCGCGTGACGACTGCTGGCGTGGCGCCAGGCAGCCGCTCGGCCAGCGAATGGACCGCCTATGGCGGTTCGGCGCGCGGCGAACGCTACGCCAGCGCCGAGCAGATCACCTCGGCCAATGTCGGACGACTGAAGAAGGCCTGGCAATTCCATACCGGCGACCTGCCTGGCGCGGGCGATCCCGGTGAGATTACCAACCAGGTGACACCGCTGAAGGTCGGCGACAACCTGTTCATCTGCACGCCACACAGCATCGCCATCGCCGTGGACGCCGATACCGGCGAGGAGCGCTGGCGCTTCGACCCGGCCATCAACCGTCAGGCCGAGTATTACCAGCACATGACCTGCCGCGGCCTGGCCTACCACGATGCTGCCGCCTATGCCGGCCCCTTGATCGCAGCGCGAGACGGTGCGGTCCCCGAGCTTTCGCCGCAAGCACCGCCGCGCTGCACGCAACGGCTGTTCCTGCCGACCAACGACGCCGTGCTGTACGCGCTCGATCTGCATGACGGCAAGCCTTGTGAGGACTTCGGCGACGCCGGTATGGTCGATCTCAAGGTGGGACTGGGTGACGACGCGCTGGGCGTCTACCTGCCGACTTCGCCGCCGGTGGTAACCGAGAAACTGGTGATAGTCGGCGGTTCGGTGACCGACAACGGCTCGGTGGATTCGCCGGGCGGGGTGATCCGCGCTTATGACGTGCGCAGCGGCGAGCTGGTGTGGAACTTCGACCCCGGCCGCCCCGAGGCCACCGCACCCTTGCCCTCAGGCGAGACCTACGTGCGCAGCACGCCCAACTCCTGGACCATCGCCACGGCGGACGAGGCGCTGGGCCTGGTGTACATCCCCATGGGCAACCAGACGCCTGACCAGTGGGGCGTGCAGCGCAGCGCCGAGGCCGAGCGCTTCACGGCGGCGCTGGTGGCGCTGGACCTGGAAACCGGACGGCTACGCTGGGAGTTTCGCACCGTGCACCATGACCTCTGGGACCGCGACCTGCCGTCCCAGCCCACCCTGGTGGATATCGAAGGCCCCGATGGGCCGCTGCCGGCCATCATCCAGGCGACCAAGCGTGGCGACCTCTACGTGCTCGACCGGCGCAGCGGCGAACCTATCGTGCCGGTCAGCGAGCATCCGGTGCCACAGGGCACGGTGGCGGGCGACTTCACCGCACCGACCCAGCCGGCTTCGGCACTCAGCTATGCCCCCGATGAGCCGCTGCACGAACGCGACATGTGGGGCGGTACGCCGTTCGACCAGTTGATCTGCCGCATCCAGTTCCACCGCCTGCGTTACGAGGGCGACTTCACCCCGCCGTCGGAGCAGGGCTCGCTGATCTACCCGGGCAACGTCGGGGTGTTCAACTGGCCCTCGGTGGCGGTCGATCCGCAGCGGCATATCCTATTCGGCGCGCCCAACTACCTGGCGTTCGTCTCGCGTCTGGTCAAGCGTGAGGGAGAGTCTGGACAGGCTGGCGCCAGTGGCAGCGAGCGGGGCCTGCAACCCAACCTCGGCGCGCCCTACATGGTCAGCCTGGAGCCGTTCCTGTCACCGCTGGGGCTGCCTTGCCAGGCGCCGCCATGGGGCTATGTCACGGCGGTGGATCTGCGCAGCATGGAGAAGGTCTGGCAGCGCAAGAACGGCACCAGCCGCGACAGCGCTCCGCTGGGCATCCCCCTGACGGTGGGCGTGCCGGCACTCGGCGGGCCGCTGATCACTGCCAGCGGCCTGGGCTTTCTCAGCGGCACACTGGACTACTACCTGCGCGCCTACGACATGCGCACCGGCGAGGAACTGTGGAAGGACAGGCTGCCGGCAGGCGGTCAGGCCACGCCCATCAGCTATGTCTCGGAAAAGACCGGCAAGCAGTACGTGGTGGTGATGGCCGGCGGACACGGCTCGTTCGGCACGCGCATGGGCGACTCGCTGGTGGCCTGGACACTGGAGGATGAGCCGTCCGAGTAACGGTACTGGGGCGTTCGGGAGGTTCGATCAGGCCAAGGCAAGCGGTCGCCGAGACCCAGGGCGATGTCGGTCTCTGGCAAGCCCGGGCTATGGGCACCTGTCGCCCATCGCCGTCATGGCCACCGAGGCAGCGGCGGTGCGGGTCTCCACGCCGAGCTTCACGTAGACGTGCTCCAGGTGCTTGTTCACCGTGCGCGGACTGAGGCCGAGGATGTCGCCGATGTCGCGGTTGGTCTTGCCGCAGGCGACCCAGCGCAGCACCTGCACTTCGCGCTCGGTGAGCTGAAAGCGCGCCGATAGCCTGGCATACGCCGGGGCGTCGTCGAGGCTGAGGCTGACCGGTCTCGACGCCGCACGTGCGGCCTGCAGGATGCGCGCGGTGCGCAAATGCGAGGCGACGCGGGCGAGCACTTCCTCGGGGTTGATCGGCTTGGTCACGTAGTCGATACCGCCGGCCTCGAAGCCCTGTACCACGTGTTCGCTGTCGGTCAGTGCGGTCATGAACAGCACCGGGATATCGGCGCTGCTCGGCTCGGCCTTGATTCGCCGGCAGGTCTCGAAACCGTCCAGCCCCGGCATCATGGCGTCGAGCAGGACCAGGTCGGGGCGCCGCCGCTGGATGCGGCCCAGCGCGCTTGCACCGTCCAGCGCGACCAGCACCATGTAGCCGGCGTCGTCGAGGGCGTCGGAGAGCAGCGCGAGATTATCCGGTGTGTCGTCGACGATCAGGATGATGCCGCGTTCGGCCTGCTGGGTGGCTGGAGTCCGCGACTCAGGCTGGTGGAGCGGCACATTCATGTTCGGCCTCCTTCAG
>CAMPIF010000061.1 GCA_946886245.1 Ectopseudomonas composti
CAGGGCCCAGAGCGGCAGGTTGCTGGGCAACCAGGCAGGTAGCCAACCCGCGACGACACCGAGCAATTCGAATAACAGATGCAGTGCCCCACCGGCCAGCCACAGCAGCCCCTCCCCAACCACGGGAACGGGCAGCAGCAAAGTACCCAGCAAGGCCAGGGGCACGACGACCAGCCCCACCCAGGGCACGGCCACCAGGTTGGCCAGTGGCCCGCTGCTGCTGACTGGCAAACCGAGGATCAGCATCATCGGCAACAGACCGATGGCCATGGTCCACTGCGCCCGTGTAAGCCCACGCCACCAACCCCAGGCGCCAAGCCGGCCACCGAATACCAGCACGAGAATCGCCACCGCCGAGAACGACAGCCAGAACCCCGCTTGCAAGGACGCCAATGGCTCGAGCAGCAGCACTACGATCAGCGCCAGCAACAATGGCCACCAGGCGCCCAGGTGACGAAAGCGCATACGCCACAGCAGCACCAGCGCAACCATCACGCAGGCCCTGCGCACCGGCACCTGGAAACCCGCCAACATTCCATAGACCAGGGCCCCGCTCAAGGCCAGCGCACAGGCGCAGGGCAGCCAGGGCCAGCGCCTTGGCCAGGCACCGACTCTCGCCAGCAACGCCACCAGTGCGTAAAGAAAGCCGGCCAGCAGCGCGATATGCTGGCCGGAGATGACCATCAGGTGCACCGTGCCCGTATGCTGCAACAGGCGCCAGTCGCCCGCGCTCAGACCGGATCCATCACCCAGGACCAGAGCGGCAATGGCGCCCTCTCGCTGGAATGCCGGCACAGCCAGCAGATGCTGACGCAGGCTGTCGCGCCAGCTACCCAAACCTGTCGCGGGGGATAACCTCTCGCCAGACTTGATCGTGCCCGTCGCGCCAATGCGCTGGGCCAGCAGCCAGGCCTCGTGATCGAAGCTCTGCGGATTGACCAACCCATGCGGGCGCTTCAGGTTGACCACCAGCCGCCAGCGCTCGCCGCCCTGCACCGGCGGCCCGCCATGCCAGGCCAGACGCATTTTTTTCGGCAACTCGGCACGCCGTGAGCGCGCTTCCTCGAACTGGAAGCGCACCACACCATCGGACACCTCCGGCAGGCCGACCACTCGGCCTTCCAGCCACAGGGTACGGCCATCGAGCTGCGGGTCGAGGCGGTCATCCAGTGCCGATTGCGCCGAGCCGCAGGCCCAGGCCAGCCCCAACAAGAAGAACCCCAACGGATAAAGGCGTGAGAACAACAGCGCCAGACCGACGCAGACCGCCACCAGCAACAGCCAGCCCGGCGGCAGGCTGGGCAGAAAGCGCAGCGCCAATAGCCCCAAGGCTAGCGCCAACATCCCTGTTCGCATGGCTTCTCCTTGCTCATCGAGCCAAGGCGCGCGCGTCCAGCGCTCACCTCCAGTCACAATATGGAAACGCTGGCCAGGCTGAATCCGTGCATAATACCGGCGCTTTTGCCTGCCCAGAGACTCTTCATGCCGCGTCGTTTATTCAAGCGCTACATGCCCAACCCCGACAGCATCAAGGGTAACAAGTCCCTGCGCTTTCTCGGCAAACTCATTCATGACCCCAATCTCTGGCATCTCAACCGCCATTCGGTAGCCCGTGGCATGGCCATCGGCCTGTTCTGGGCGATGATCCCCATGCCCATGCAGATGCTGGCCGCCGCCGCCGTTGCCATCCCGATGCGCGCCAACCTGCCGATTTCCATCGGCCTGGTTTGGCTGACCAACCCCATCACCATGCCGCCGGTTTTCTACTGCACCTACAAGCTGGGTGCGTGGATCATGCAGACGCCTCCGGTGCGCATGCCGACGACCCTGAGCCTGGAATGGATCACGGCCGAGGTGGCAGTGCTGTGGAAACCCCTGTATCTGGGCTCCTTCGTCGCAGGGATCATTCTCGCGGCGGCAGGCTATGTACTGACCATGCTCTACTGGCGCTGGTGGGTCCAGCGCAGTTGGCGCAAGCGTCAGGAAAAACGCCGACTGGAACGCCACTGAAAAGAAAAAGCCGTCGAAGTCGACGGCTTTTTCATTCTTACTCGTAGCGCAGCGCTTCGGCCGGCTGCACCTGCGCCGCTCGCCATGAAGGGTAGAGTGTGGCGAGGAAACTCAGGATCAATGCCGCCGAACAGATCAGCGCCACATCCAGCCACTGCAGGTCCGACGGCAAGCTGCTGATGAAGTACACATCGGAGCTCATCACCTGCTGACCGGCGAACGACTCCAGCCAGGCCACCAGCGCGCTGATATTGAGCGCCGCCAGCACACCTAGCAGCGTGCCGATCAGCGTACCGACCAGACCGATCACCGAGCCCTGCACCATGAAAATCGCCATGATCTGCCGCGGTGTAGCGCCCAGGGTACGCAGGATGGCGATATCGCCGCCCTTGTCAGCCACTACCATGATCAGCGTGGCGATGATGTTGAACGCCGCCACGGCAACGATCAGCAAGAGCAGCAGACCGATCATGGTCTTCTCCATTTTCATCGCGCTGAACAGGCTGCCCTGGGTATGAGTCCAGTCATCGGCACGGTAACCGGCGCCCAGTTCGGCGACCAGCGCCTTGGACACTTGCGGCGCCTGGTAGAGATCCTTCAGCGCCAGGCGAATGCCCGGCACCGTACCTTCCGGCAGGCGCTGCATGGCAGCGGCATCGGCGACGTTGATCAGTGCCAGCGAGCTGTCCAGCTCGGCGCCCACCTTGAACACCGCCGCCACGTTCAGGCGCTGCATGCGCGGGGTGACGCCGCCGGGCGCGCTGCTCAGCTCGGGAATGATCAAGGTCAGCTTGTCGCCCACCTGCAGGCCGAAACGGCGCGCGGTGATATCGCCGATCACTACGCCGAATTCGCCGGGCTGAAGATTGTTCAGGCTGCCCTGGCGGATGTGCTCGGGCAGGATCGATACCTTACCCTCCTGCGCCGGGTCGATGCCGTGGATCTGAATCGGCTGCATCAGCCCGCGATGCGAGAGCATGCCCTCCAGCTCGGCATAAGGCGCCGCGGCCTGTACCTGCGGGTTGGCCATGGCCTTGTCCGCCAGGGCGCGCCAGTCGGCGACCGGCTCGGCGCCGTAGAGCATGGCGTGCGGCACCATGCCGAGAATGCGCGAGCTCATTTCCTTCTGGAAGCCGTTCATCACCGACAGCACCACGATCATCGCCAGCACGCCAAGCGCCAGGCCGATCATCGAGGTCAGCGAAATGAAGGAGATGAAATGGTTGCGGCGCTTGGCCCGTGTGTAACGAGCGCCGATGAAGAGACTCAGCGGACGAAACATCAGAGGGTCACCAGTTTGCCGTCCTGCAGGCTGAGCACGCGATCCATCTGGCGTGCCAGCTGCATGTCGTGTGTCACCACCAGGAACGCAGTGTTGGAGTCGCGGCTGAGCTCGCGCATCAGCTCCTGAATGCCTTCGGCAGTGTGCTGATCGAGGTTGCCGGTGGGCTCATCGAGCAGCACCAGCCCCGGGCGGTTGACCAGGGCACGGGCAATCGCCACACGCTGGCGCTCACCACCGGAGAGTTCTGACGGCTTGTGATTCAGGCGATGCCCCAGACCTACACGCTCCAGCAACGCCGTCGCGCGCTGACGCGCTTCGGGGATCGACGTCTTGCCGATCAACAGCGGCATGCAGACGTTCTCCAGCGCGGTGAACTCGGCCAGCAGGTGGTGAAACTGGTAGACGAAGCCCAGCGCGCGGTTGCGCAGCAGGCCACGAGCGGTCTCGCTCAGCGCCGACAACTGCTCGCCAGCCAGCCAGACACTGCCTTCGCTGGGCGTATCCAGGCCACCGAGCATGTTCAGCAGGGTGCTCTTGCCGGAGCCGGAGCTGCCGACGATGGCCACGCGCTCGCCGGGCAGCAGCTCAAGCTCCAGACCATCGAGCACCACCACCGACTCGGGGCCCTCGTCGTAACGCTTGCTCAGGTTGCGACAGCTGAGCACGGCATTGTGCTGTTTCATGGCGTTCTGGTTCATGGACTCACTCATAGCGCAGGGCCTCGGCCGGCTGGGTACGCGCAGCGCGCCAGGCTGGATACAGGGTGGCGAAGAAGCTCAGCAGCAACGCCGCGGTACAGACCATCACCACGTCGGCGCTCTGCAGTTGCGAAGGCAGGTAATCGATGAAGTAGACATCGGCATTGAGAAACTTGATGCCCAGCAGACGCTCGATGCCGGCGATCAGGCTGCTGACGTTCAGTGCTGCGAGAATCCCCAGCACGGCGCCGATGAAGGTGCCGACCACCCCGATGACCGTGCCCTGCACCATGAAGATGGCCATGATCTGCCGCGGCGTGGCGCCGAGGGTACGCAGGATGGCGATGTCGCCCTTCTTGTCGGTCACCACCATCACCAGCGTGGAAATGATGTTGAACGCGGCCACCGCGACGATCAGCAGCAGGAGCAGGCCGATCATGGTCTTCTCCATGCGAATGGCCTGGTACAGGTTACCGTGGGTTCGGGTCCAGTCACGGGCATAGAAATCACCGTCGAGGGTCTGGGCGATCTCCCAGGCGCTGCGCGGCGCCTGGAACAGATCATCGAACTTCAGTCGCAGGCCCTGTACCTGATCCGGTTTCCAGCGCTGCAGGCGCGCCAGGTCGCTGATGTTGGCCAGCGCCAGTGCACCGTCGATCTCGCCAGCGCCGACGTGGAAGATGCCGGTGACGGTAAAGCGCTTCAGGCGCGGGAACATGCCGGCGGGGGTCACGGTGACCTCGGGCGCGACGAAGGTGACCTTGTCTCCCAGTTTCAGGCCGAGCTTGGCCGCTGCCTTGTCGCCGATGACCATGGCGAAATCGCCGGGTTTCAGGCTGTCGAGACGGCCCTGCTGGAAGAAGCCGTCGATGATCGACACCTTGCGTTCCTGCTCAGGGTCGATGGCATTGATCAGCACCTTCTGCACCTTGCCGTCGTGCGTCAGCAAGCCCTGCATCTGGGTGAAGGGCGCCAGCGCCTCGACACGCGGGTGGCGCTCGACCTGACGCGCCAATGCCGGCCAGTCGCTGACCGGGGTCGGCGATTCGACCGTGGCATGAGGAATCATCCCCAGCACGCGGGTGCGCATTTCGTGGTCGAAACCATTCATCACCGACAGCACCAGGATCATCACCATCACCCCGAGGGTGAGGCCGAGCATGGACGTCAGGGAAATGAAGGAGACGAAGTGGTTGCGACGCTTGGCCCGCGTGTAGCGCGTACCGATGAATACGAACAGAGGTCTGAACATGTCGGAGAGATTCGGGGGAAAGAAAAACGTCCTTGTGGCAGGGCCAGGTCAGCAGCCTTACACTCAGAAGCAACTCGAGGTCTGCTGCGTATCGGGCATGCTGCGTTTAAAGACACTTGGAAAGCCGCTTATGGCTGGTGCGCTTCAGTGTGGCCCCGAAGGGGCGAGCGAAGCGAGCAATGCTCGTTTACCATTCGTAACCGACGCTTGCCTGGCACGCATCCCGTTCGCGAGACTTTCAACAGGGTCTTCGACCACCACCGCTTTCATGGGTTCGCCATGTCGACTAACGATGTAGATGATCGCCGCGAATACTATCGTATCGACGATACGATCGCACTGGAATTCAGCCTGCTGTCGGGGGCCGAAGCCCATGCCAGCGACGCGCTTCACGATCCATCGCCGCTGTTCAACCTGCTCAGCGACCTGCACCTGACGGACTTCGAATCCCAGCATCTGCTGCGCCATATCACCGAACGCGACCGTACCCTGGCCAACTACCTGAAGGTGATCAACAAGCGCATCGACCTGCTCGGCCAGGCCGTGGCGCAGAGCCTGCTGCGCGACATCGGCGCGCCACGCCAGGTCTCGCTGTCCGAAGGCGGTATCAGCTTCAATAACGCCCAGGCCGTGGCGCCGGGTAGCCATCTGGCGATCAAGATGGTGCTGATGCCACAGGCCCTCGGCCTCTTGCTGCGTGGCCAGGTGGTGCACTGCAGTCAACGCGCGGACGGTCAATTCGAGATCGGCACCGAGTTCGAAGCGTTGACCGACGCACAGCGCCAGTTGCTGGCTCGGCATATCCTGCAGAAGCAGGCTCTGGAGCGTCGCCAAGCCCGCGAATGACAGCCGCCAAGGAACCGCCATGTATCGTCTCGCTCTGCTTTTGACCCTGCTCGCCCCTACTGCTCTACTCGCTGACACCCTGACCATTCCTCTGGGCAACCAGGGCGCCGAACTCGACCCCCGCACCCTGCCGCACAAAGGCCAGTCCAAGCGTTCGGTGCTGGAGCGTTTCGGCCTGGCCGATGAAGAGCACAAGCCTGTCGGCCAGCCACCGATCACGCGCTGGGACTACCGCGAATTCAGCGTCTATTTCGAATACGATCACGTGATCAACAGCGTGCGCCATCACCAGCCGCGCCACCTCGACACCGTCAAGGAGTAACAGTGACTCACATCTACGGCCATCGCGGCGCCAAGGGCGAAGCCCCGGAAAATACCCTGGCCAGTTTCCAGCGCTGCCTGGAACACGGCGTCGACCGCTGCGAGCTGGATCTGCATCTGTCGCGCGACGGCGAACTGATGGTGATCCACGACCCGACGCTCAAGCGCACCACCGGCCTGCGCGGCAAGGTGGTCGAGCACGACGCCGCCGAGTTGGTGAAGTACGACGCACGCAAGGGTGGCCCCGGCTGGGTACGCCCATGCCCCATTCCGCGCCTGGAAGAATTGTTCGAGCAGTGCACGTTCGCGCATTGGCAACTGGAGGTGAAAAGCGCCTCGAAAGTGCGCGCCGCGCGCACCGTGCTGGCCATTGCCGAACTCGTCGAGCGCTTCGGCCTGCGCGAGCAGATCACCATCACCTCCAGCTCGCGGGAAGTACTCAAGGCCGCGCGCGAACTGACCCCGCAGCTGCAGCTGGGTCTGGTTGCCGAGTACGCCTGGCTCGACCCATTGAAAGTGGCGGCGCACTACGACTGTCACCTGCTGGCATTGAACTGGACCCTGTGCACCCCGGAGCGCCTGCTCAAGGCGCAGAAGCAAGGGCTGCACGTGTCGGTATGGACGGTCAACGAGCCGGCGCTGATGCGCCGCCTGGCCGACTTCGGCGCCGACAGCATCATCACCGACTTTCCCGGCCTGGCGGTGCAGACGCTGCGCGGCTAGTCGCGCAGGACAGGAGAGCAAAGTCTCTTGTCCTGCAAGGCCCCCTGCACGGGCATTACCTCAAAGACCATAGGTCCCGTGCCTGCCTTGCCTTCTGGAAATGCAAGTGCCACTTAATGCAACCTGAACAGCATTCAATCAGTGGATTGCCAAGCGCTGGATGGGGAACTACGATTGCGCCCGTCTAATTTTTGGAGTTCTTGCTGTGGAAGGTTCCAGTAGTCGATCCAGCATCGACGAACCACAGGCAAGGTAATCGCGGGATCTTCTTCTCGCCACTGCCTTGCCGAACTGGCGGGTAGTGGTATCAAACGACCGTACTTCGGTCGCGCCTTACGACTTCCTACATACATCTGGCCGTTGCCATCAGCATTGGCGGCTTTCTAGCGCCTTTGAACTTGCATGCCCCGGCCGGAAAAACCGTAGCGTCTAGATTTTTCAGCGCAAGGTTTTCCAGCGACGGAAGGCTGTTGCCTGGAATTCTGGCATCGAACCGTAACGTGCCCAGGGGTTTTGAGCCCCTTGTCACTTCATCAACCTACTGGAGGCCGTCATGGACCCTGACCCTGGTCGATCTTGCCGTTTGAACCTCAATTACTTCACCCCGTTATCGGCCTTTGGCTGTCGGGGCGTGCCCATGGTCTGACAGATCAGGCATGCCCGCGGCCGCCTGAAAGGCCCGAAAGGAGCATGCCCATGAATCGCGAAGACCTGCTGTTTTCCGTTCGCACCCTGGCCCACTCGCTCGATGCTGCGAGCTTTGCCAGCCTTGCAACGCACACTCATTCTTCCGACCTGGTAGAGGCGCTCAATGTCCTCAACACGGCGGAAACAGTTTCTCTACTGCTGATCCTGGCCCCACTCGCCCGCGCAGAACTCTTCGCTCACATCCCGGAGAAGCGCCAGGACACCCTGCTCCGTGCGATGCCGCGCGAGGCTGTGGTAGAGCTGTTTGAACGCATGCCGTCGGATGACCGAGCCGACCTCTATAACCGCCTGAGCGAGAGGGCCAAGCAGAAGCTTCTGCCCGCGCTAGCCAAGGTCGAGCGCGATGACATCATCAAGCTGGCTGCCTATCCGGATGGAACTGTCGGATCGGTGACGACCTCGGATTACGTCCGCGTTTCACCCGAGATGACGGTGGCCGGTGCGCTGGAGCATATCCGCGCGACCGCCCCCGACAAGGAGACCATCTATGTCATCTATGTACTGGACCAGGAGCAGCGACTCGGCGGCACCGTATCACTGCGCGATCTGGTACTGGCGGATGCGAACGCCACCATCGGCGAAATCATGCGCGGCAGTCCAGTCTTTGCACGCGCTCAGTGGCCTCGCGAGCAGGCTGCGGAGCTGATTCGCCGTTACGATCTGCTGGCACTACCGGTGATCAATGGTGGTGAGCGCATGATCGGTATCGTCACGGTCGATGATGCCATGGATATCGAGAAGGAGCAGGACGCTACTCAGCTCGCCCGTTTCGGCGGTACTGCCGTATTGGACGGCCCCGACCTGGATGTGATCGCGTCCCCGTTCAAGCAGATGTTCAGCGTACGCGTGTTCTGGCTGGTGGTCCTGACGTTCTTCGGCATTCTGACCAGCACCTTCGTGGCAGCGCAGGAGGAAATTCTGACTCAGGCCATCGTACTGGCTGCGTTCATCGCACCGATCGTGGACATGGGCGGTAATACAGGTAGCCAGTCGGCCACCCTGGTCATTCGGGCGATGGCCCTCGGAGAACTCAGGCTCACATGGCGTGATGTATGGCTGATCATCAAGCGTGAGTTACCCGTAGCGGCAGCACTGGGGGGCGTGATCGCGTTGCTCGAAGTCATCCTGGCGTTCTTCGCCAAGGGCGTCGGCTTCGATGTGCTGATGGTAGTCGGCTTTAGCATGCTGATATGCACTGTGCTCGGCGGCGTCATCGGTGCGCTGCTGCCGTTCCTCGCGCGACGCATCGGCACCGATCCAGCCACGCTGTCCTCGCCGCTCATCACCTCGATCATGGACCTGCTGGGTGTGTTCATCTACTTCGGCTTTGCCTACGCCTTCCTGGGCGACCTGCTGACCCAGGCAGCTGGCTGACTGCGCAATCGTGCCATGGGGCCCGGCTCGGCTGGGCCTCATTATTTAAGGGGGTAGCATGTATATCGCTCAACATATGGATCTGACCGCGTCACTCAATACCCTGGCGAGTCTGCTGACTGCGTTCCTGCTGGGTGCGGTGATTGGCCTGGAGCGTCAATATCGTCAGCGCACGGCCGGCTTGCGAACCAACGTACTGGTCGCAGTCGGTGCCGCACTGTTCGTCGATATTGCCATGCGCTTTCACGCCATCTACGGCGGCAGCCCAAGCCCTTTGCACGTGCTGGCCTATGTGGTCTCAGGCGTGGGTTTCCTGGGAGCCGGCGTGATCATGCGTGAGGAAGGCAATATTCGGGGAATCAACACAGCCGCGACACTGTGGGGCTCCGCCGCAGTGGGTGTCGCTACGGGTACCGGCATGCTGGTAGAAGCCGTGCTGGGGACCCTGTTTGTGCTGTCGGCCAACACCTTGCTACGCCCAATAGTCAATGCGATCAATCGCCAACCCCTCGATGTGGAGTCGGTAGAAGTAACCAATACGGTCTGTGTGATCGCCGACAAGGAACGTCAGCAGGTAATCATGAAGGCGCTGGAGGCTTCCCTTGAGAGTGGCCGCTTCCCTGTACGCAACCTGGAAGTCAACGCCTTCGGCGAGGACGCCGTGGAGATCGAAGCCACTCTCACCGTCACCTCGATCGATGGCGATGAGCTCGATGCTCTGATGCGCAAGTTGACGTCATTACCGGGTGTAAGACAGGCCTTCTGGAGTCCAAGCACAACCGGTTGAGATCCCCCGCAAGCTGATATCCGTGCTGGCTGTGAGATGCGCCGTGCCACGAGAGCGCCCTGGCATTGCGACAACGCACGACTTGTTAGCGTGTAGATCCTGCAGACGGTGGCGCGCTCGACAGCGCCGGAAAACTCACTGGCCAGCGTCGGCCCCAGACTCTCCCGGGGCAGCAGGATAGAAGGGTCAGGGCGTACGCAGGAAGGAAACGCGCATAAAAAATCCGACACCTGAAAACAGGTATCGGATTCTGCTTGCAACACCCGCCGACACCAAGGTCGAGGCTTATCCGAGCCGCCCTGGCCACATGGCCGCTTTCAACATTCTGCCGCCTGAGACGCTAGAAGCTCTCCCGATTCGGCCAGCGCCACTCGGAAGCCACTACCCAGCCTGTCTCCCCGACCGGCTCAGGCCGCCGGCCGGAGCCGCTCAAAAAAGCCGGTTGAGACCGTCGAACGCGGCAACCCGATAGGCCTCGGCCATGGTCGGGTAGTTGAAGGTGGTGTTGATGAAGTACTTGATGCTGTTGGCTTCACCCTTCTGATTCATGATCGCCTGGCCGATGTGGACGATCTCCGAGGCCTGATAGCCGAAGCAGTGCACGCCCAGCACTTCCAGGGTTTCACGGTGGAAGAGGATCTTCAGCATGCCCACCGGCTCGACCGAGATCTGCGCCCGCGCCATGCCCTTGAAGAAGGCCTTGCCCACTTCGTAAGGCACCTTGGCCTGAGTCAGTTCCCGCTCGGTCTTGCCGATCGAGCTGATCTCCGGAATGGTGTAAATGCCGGTCGGTACGTCATCGACGAAACGCCAGCTGCCGTTGTCGACGATGCTGCCGGCGGCAGAACGCCCCTGGTCGGCGGCCGCGCTGGCCAGGCTCGGCCAGCCGATCACGTCACCGGCAGCGTAGATGTTGCTGACCTCGGTACGGTAATGCTCGTCGACCTGGATCTGACCACGGCTGTTGACCGCGATGCCGATGTTCTCCAGCCCCAGTTGATCCGTATTGCCGGTGCGGCCGTTACACCACAGCAGTGCGTCGGCCTTGATTTTCTTGCCTGACTTCAGGTGCAGGACCACGCCGTTTTCCACACCCTCGATGCGCTCGTACTCTTCGTTGTGACGAATCAGCACATTGTTGTTGCGCAGGTGATAGCTCAAGGCGTCGGAGATTTCCGAGTCGAGGAAGCTGAGCAGTTGATCGCGGTTGTCGATCAGATCGACCAGCACGCCCAGACCACTGAAGATCGAGGCGTACTCGCAGCCAATGACCCCGGCGCCGTAGATGATCAGGCGGCGCGGCGTGTGACCGAGGCTGAGAATGGTGTCGCTGTCGTAGATACGTGGGTGACGGAAATCGACATCGGCCGGACGATAAGGACGCGAGCCGGTCGCGATGACGATCTGCTTGGCCACCAGCTTTTCCACCACGCCGTTGATGCAGACCACTTCCACCGTCTGCTCGTCGGCAAAGCTGGCAGTACCGAAATAGGTATCGATGCGGTTGCGCGCATAGTAGCCCGTGCGCGAGGTGACCTGCTTGGCGATCACCTTCTCGGCGCTTTTCAGCACGTCGGGAAAGGAGAACCAGCGCGGCTCGCCAATCTGGCGGAACATCGGGTTGGTATTGAACTGCATGATCTGCCGCACCGAGTGGCGCAGCGCCTTGGAGGGAATGGTCCCCAGGTGAGTACAGTTGCCACCGACCAGCGGACGATTGTCCACCACGGCCACCTTGCGCCCGGCCTTGGCCGCGTTCATCGCCGCGCCTTCGCCCGCAGGGCCGGAGCCCAGCACCACCACATCGTAGTTGTAGACCGCCATGTTTACTCCTTCAGATCAGGCCGGAGCGCTTGTGGCGCACCCTCGGCGGGGCCGGCAGCGGGTTGCGGCTACCGGCTGTCAAACCATACTGGCAGCTCAGCGCTTGCTCGCGTCGTAAGCCAGGTCGGTATTCGGCGCTTCGCTCTGCTCGCGATTGACCTCTTCGCACTTCTCGCGGCTACCGCCGCAGATCGAGCACTCCTTCTCGATACCCAGGTTGGCGATGCCACCGCAGGAACCGGCGATGGGTTTGCGCCCCATGATCACGCCGACGGCCATCATGCCGACGACCAGAATCATGGCCAGAAATACAACCAGAAAAGTCATTGCTCATCTCCTGCAGCGAATAGCTGCTCGAATGCGGTCGTGCCCTGTGTGACGAAACCCTCGCCCTCACGCGTCACGAAAAACGCCGCGATACCGTTGCGCTCGGCGAAGGCCATGCCGGCTTCCGGCCCAAGCACCATCAATAGGGTAGACAAGCCATCGGCGCGCAAGGTCGATGGATCAGCCACCGTCACCGCCGCCAGCTTGTGGTTGACCGGCTTGCCGCTCAGCGGATCGAGCGTGTGCGAGTAGCGCTGGCCGTTCTCTTCGAAATAGTTGCGGTAGTCACCCGAGGTGGAGATACCGTAGCCATCGAGTTGCAGAATACGCTGAGCGACCCGCTGATCGTCGCGCGGGGCTTCCAGGCCGATACGCCAGTGGCTGCCATCGGGCTTGAGGCCTGCTGCCTTGAGCTCGCCGGTGGCCTCGACCAGATAACTGGTGACCCCCAGCTCGCCCAGACGCGTCACGATCAGATCGACGGCATAACCGGCCGCGATGCTGTTGAAGTCGACTTCAACGTCAACGTCCTTGCACAGCTGCTCGCCTTCGATTCTCAGGTGCTGTTGACCGACTCGCTGACGCACTTCGGCCAGGCGTTCGGCATCCGGCACCGCCACGCCCTGCCCTTTGGGCCCGAAGCCCCAGAGGTCGAGCAAGGGCTCCAGCGTCAGGTCGAAGTAGCCCTGACTCTCCTGGTGCAGACGATCACCGGCGCGAACCAGGTCCAGCACGCCCTCGGGCATGGCCTGGCAAGTACCCGCTGGCGCACGGTTGAACTGCTCGATCAGCGAATCATCGCGATAGGTGGACATCTGCAGATCGATCTCGGCGAGGATCGCCTCGGTCGCGGCCTTGAGTTCGGCTTGCGGCGCGACACCTTCACTGCGGACGTATTTGATCGAATAGGTGCTGCCCATGGTCGGGCCACCGAACTCTTCGATCCGTTCAGAATGCAAGCAGCCCGTTAGGGCTGCCGCCAGGGCGACAGCGATAACGGGCTGGAGTACAGCAGACCTCATGCTTAGCCGCCGAAGTCGTCGAGGAGGATGTTCTCCGGCTCGACACCCAGGTCGGTCAGCATCTTGATCACGGCGGCGTTCATCATGGGTGGGCCGCACATGTAGAACTCGCAATCCTCCGGAGCCGGGTGGTCCTTCAGGTAGTTCTCGTACAGCACGTTGTGGATGAAGCCCTTGAGACCAGTCCAGTTGTCTTCCGGCTGCGGATCGGACAGCGCCAGGTGCCACTGGAAGTTCGGGTTCTCGGCGGCCAGTTGGTCGTACTCTTCGTTGTAGAACGATTCACGCATGGAGCGCGCACCGTACCAGAAGCTGATCTTGCGCGTGGACTTCAGGCGCTTGAGCTGGTCGAAGATGTGCGAGCGCATCGGCGCCATACCGGCACCACCACCGATGAAGACCATTTCGGCGTCGGTGTCCTTGGCGAAGAACTCACCGAACGGCCCGTACACGGTGATCTTGTCGCCCGGCTTGAGGCTGAACACGT
>CAMPIF010000062.1 GCA_946886245.1 Ectopseudomonas composti
TTGACGAAGCGATACATCTCGGCGCCGTGCAGCAGACGCTCCTTGATACCGGGGTAGTGCCTGTCCATGTTCTCGATGAGTTCGCGCACGGTGGCGCCCTCGATCTCGATGCGTTTCTGGTTGTCCGTCAGTGGACGCAGCAGAGTGGGAATGGATACGGAAACGGGCATACCTGACTCCTTGGAACCGTTTGACGGAAACACGAAGGTGGAAAAAACAAAGGCCTGGATCAGCCGACCTTGACGGCGGGGTACTGCGCCACGGCCTGAATGCTTTCTTCTGTGACCTTGCCGTCGACGATGCGAAAACTGCGCACCGGCACCACGGCGCGCTTGTCGGTGCTGAGAATCACGTAATGCGCCGAGGGCTCACCCGCGAGGCGAATATCGTCGCGACTGGGGTAACTGCTCGAATCGGTGTGCGAGTGATAGATCACCTGCGGCTCTTCACCGAGCGCCTCCATCTCGCGCCAGATGCGCAATTGCTCCTGCGCATCGAACTGGAAGAAAGATGTCGACTGCGCAACATTGCGCATGGCGATCATGCGACTCGGCCGCCGCGAACCACTCGGCCCGGCGATTACGCCGCAGGTTTCAATCGGATGATCCGCATGCGCCTGTGCGAGCATCGCATCGAGCAGTTCGGAAAGAATAATCAGCATGCTGCTTGCTCCCATGGTCGGGGGGGGTGCTCAGTAGCTGGGCAAGGTCGTATCCACGTCGCGAACCCAGGCGAGGATGCCGCCGTCCAGATTGCGCACATTGCCCAGGCCCAGGTTTTGCAATTCCAGCAGCACCGCCCGAGAGCGCTGCCCGCTCTTGCAGTGCAGGATCAGCGGGGTGTCCTTGCCGAAGCGCGCAGCTATCTCGCGGGCGAGCGAGGGTGCCTTGGGCATCAGATGGGCACCGTCGATGCACACGATGTCCCACTCCGTGGGTTCGCGGACGTCGATCAGCTCGTGCAATGCCGCGTTGTCACGCAGTGCCTTCAGCTCAACGGCGCTGATCGATGGAATGTCCGACTCCGCCATGCCGTGGGGACGATTCAGTCCGCAGAAAGCCTGATAGTCGCTCAGCCCGGTGATCGGCTTGCGACCGGGGGCGCGGCGCAGGGCGACCTGCCGGTAGGTCATGTCCAGCGCGTCGTAGATCATCAGCCGGCCGAGCAGCGTCTCGCCGATACCGGTGATCAGCTTTATCGCCTCAGTGGCCATGATCGAGCCAATGGCGGCGCAGAGAACGCCCAGCACCCCACCCTCGGAGCAGGATGGCGCCAGGTCCGGCGGTGGCGGCTCAGGGTAGAGATCACGGTAATTGAGACCGGCGCCACCCGGCGCATCCTCCCAGAACACCGAAGCCTGTCCCTCGAAGCGAAAGATCGACCCCCAGACATAGGGCTTGCCAGCCAGCACACAGGCGTCGTTGACCAGGTAGCGGGTAGCGAAGTTGTCGGTGCCGTCGAGGATCAGGTCGTACTGCGCGAAGAGTTGCACGGCCATTTCCGGCTCGAGGCGCTCGCTGTGCAGCTTCAGATTCACGTAGGGATTGAGCTGACGAATCGCCTGCGCAGCACTTTCCACCTTCAAGTGGCCTACGCTGGACACTCTGTGAATCACCTGACGCTGCAGGTTGGATTCATCGACCACATCGAAGTCGATGAGCCCCAGCGTGCCCACTCCCGCAGCGGCCAGGTAAAGCAAGGCTGGCGAGCCCAGCCCTCCTGCGCCAATGACCAGTACCCTGACCGTCTTGAGGCGGCGCTGACCATCCACGCCAACGTCAGGAATCAACAGGTGACGGCTGTAGCGCGTGATTTCATGCTTGCTCAGCGTCGCAACCGGCTCAACCAAAGGAGGAAGTCTCATCTTCGTATTCCCGAGTGTTTCACTGAGAACAATTCTCGAGCGAGAGATAGGCTCGAACAATCGGGGTTGAAGCAGGATTCGTATGTATTCGAGTACGATTCGTATGCGTACCAGGGATTTGTTGAGCGGTCGCCCCGGAGCCCCGCAGGGTCATTGGCACCTGCCCCGCCAAAACGAAAAGGCCACCCCGAGGGGTGGCCTTTTTTTCAACGTGGCGGCGATCAGCTATGGCGGATCAGGTGGTCGAAGGCGCTCAGCGAGGCCTTCGAACCTTCGCCCATGGCGATGACGATCTGCTTGTACGGCACGGTGGTCACGTCACCTGCCGCGAACACGCCAGGGATGTTGGTCGCGCCCTTGGCATCGACGATGATCTCGCCGAAGCGGTTGAGCTCCACGCTGCCCTTGAGCCAGTCGCTGTTGGGCAACAGGCCGATCTGCACGAAGATGCCTTCCAGCTCGACGCTGTGCAGCTCTTCGGTGGTGCGGTCCTTGTACGCCAGGCCGGTGACTTTCTGACCGTCGCCCTTGACCTCGGTGGTCTGCGCGCTCTTGATCACGGTCACGTTGGGCAGGCTGAGCAGCTTCTTCTGCAGTACGGCATCGGCACGCAGGGTGTCGGCAAACTCCAGCAGGGTCACGTGAGCGACGATACCGGCCAGGTCGATGGCCGCCTCGACGCCGGAGTTACCGCCGCCGATCACTGCCACGCGCTTGCCCTTGAACAACGGGCCGTCGCAGTGCGGGCAGAAGCACACACCCTTGGCCTTGTATTCCTGCTCGCCGGGCACACCCATCTCGCGCCAGCGTGCGCCGGTGGAGAGGATCACGGTCTTGGCCTTGAGCGACGCGCCGTTCTCGAACTTCACTTCGTGCAGGCCGCCTTCGCTGCTGGCCGGTACCAGAGCCGAGGCACGCTGCAGGTTCATCACGTCGACTTCGTATTCCTTGACGTGCTCTTCCAGTGCGCGCACCAGTTTCGGGCCTTCGGTTTCCTTGACCGAGATGAAGTTCTCGATGGCCATGGTATCGAGCACCTGACCACCGAAGCGCTCGGCGGCAATGGCAGTGCGGATGCCTTTGCGCGCGGCGTAGATGGCAGCCGCAGCACCGGCCGGGCCACCACCGACTACCAGTACATCGAAGGCGTCCTTGGCGCTCATCTTCTCGGCGTCGCGGTTGGCAGCGCCGGTGTCGATCTTGGCGAGGATTTCCTTCACTTCCATGCGACCGGAAGCGAAGACCTCACCGTTCAGGTAGATACTCGGCACCGCCATGATCTGGCGCCGCTCGACTTCTTCCTGGAACAGCGCACCGTCGATGGAGACGTTGCGGATATTGGGGTTGAGCACGGCCATCAGGTTCAGCGCCTGGACCACGTCCGGGCAGTTCTGGCAGGACAGCGAGAAATAGGTCTCGAAGCTGAACTGGCCTTCGATGCCTTTGACCTGTTCGATCAGATCGGCTTCGAGCTTGGACGGATGGCCGCCAACCTGCAGCAGTGCCAGCACCAGGGAGGTGAATTCATGCCCCATGGGGATACCGGCGAAACGCAGGCCGATATCCGCCCCGGGGCGATTGAGCGCGAAGGACGGCTTGCGACTGTCATCGCCGTCTTCACGCAAAGTGATCTTGTCGGTCAGGCCGACGATATCGTGCAACAAGGCACTGAGTTCGCGGGATTTGTCGCTGTCATCGAGGGACGCGACTATCTCGAACGGCTGAGTGACCTTCTCGAGGTAGGCCTTCAATTGAGCTTTAAGCGTGGCGTCCAACATGATTCAGGTATCCCTTTGACAAAATTCGGAAACAAAAACGCCCGAGCGGATCGCGCCCGGGCGTCCGGCACTGGAGGGCTGGGTAACAGCCCTTAAGCGCGTTAATCAGCAGAAAAACGGAGCGGAAAGCGTCGCGAGCGAAACGCTGGCAAGGCGGGATCAGGTGAGAACGCGGAGTGTACGACTGTACATGAGCATTCCGAGCCTGATCCCAACGCCGCCAGCGTGAGCGCAGCAGCTTTGCGACCGTTTTTTTAGATTTTGCCGACCAAATCCAGGGAAGGCGCCAAAGTAGCCTCGCCCTCTTTCCACTTGGCCGGGCAGACTTCGCCCGGGTGAGCGGCGGTGTACTGAGCGGCTTTCAGCTTGCGCAGGGTTTCCGATACGTCGCGGGCGATTTCGTTGGAGTGGATTTCCACGGTCTTGATCACGCCTTCCGGGTTGATCAGGAAGGTGCCGCGCAGCGCCAGGCCTTCTTCCTCGATGTGCACGCCGAACGCGCGGGTCAGCGCGTGAGTCGGGTCGCCGACCAGCGGGAACTGAGCCTTGCTGACAGCCGGGGAAGTCTCGTGCCAGACCTTGTGCGAGAAATGGGTGTCGGTGGTGACGATATAGACTTCAGCGCCGGCTTTCTGGAATTCACCGTAGTTGTTGGCGGCGTCTTCGATCTCGGTCGGGCAGTTGAAGGTGAAGGCAGCCGGCATGAAGATCAGTACCGACCACTTGCCCTTCAGGCTCTGCTCGGTGAGCTCGACGAACTCGCCAGCGTGGAAAGCGTTGACCTTGAACGGTTGTACCTGAGTGTTGATGAGGGACATCTCTGACTCCTTCTGAGGTTTGCGTGAGGGTTTGAAATCTACAGGACGTATCTTAGCGACCTAACGAAAAAAAGCTTATTGATTACGGCCATGATATTGATTGAATGAGCCAATCGTTGACAAAGCCCGCACCAGACGCGGGCTAGCAGGCTGTTGAAAAACTACCTGCGTTGCCATTGCTGCGTTAAAAACAAGCTCAAAATGCTCATTTACAACTCGTAAACTCCGCTTTTTCGCCTGTTTTTGTGGGGCCGCCATCGGTATTGCACTGGCTGCCTCGCCTACGTTTTTCAACGGCCTGCTGGAGCTATCGCTCAGACAAGATCGGGATCGATAAGCAGCGCGATTTTACCTGCAACCTGATTACCGGCGAGTGTCTCGAATGCCACTTCACTGTCTTTGAGGGCAAAACTGCGCTCGAGTTGCGGCTTCAGCCGACCCTCGGCAAACAGCGGCCAGACCTGCTGCTGCAGATCGTGCAACAGGTCGGCCTTGAACGAGTCGTCGCGATTGCGCAGGGTCGAGCCGATCAGTTGAACGCGCTTGCCCAGCACCTGAGCCAGGTCCAGGGTGGCCTCACGTCCGCCCATCAAACCGATATTGATCCAGCGACCATCACGGGCCAGCAATTCCAGGTTCAGCGCCGCGTACTGCCCGCCAACCGGATCGAGGATCACATCGAACGGTCCGAAATCACGCAGCGCTTGCAGATCGTCACCGCGCAGGGCACCCCCCTGGGCACCGAGCGCTTCGCAGTAGGCCAACCGCTCTGGCGAGCCAACGCTGACCCAGCAAGGGGTGCCGAATGCCTTGCACAGCTGGATGGCGGCCGAGCCGACACCGCTGGCGCCGGCATGCAGCAGGACTTTCTCGCCGGGACGCAGGGCCCCGAGCTGGAACAGATTGAGCCAGGCGGTGGCGTATACCTCGGGCACCACAGCGGCCTCTACCAGGCTCAGACCCTCCGGCACCGGCATGGCATGGCGAGCATCGAGCACCACCTCCTCGGCCATGCCGCCACCCGCGAGCAGACAGCAGACGCGATCCCCCACCTGCCAGGCACTCCCGGCGCCCACTTCGACCACCACCCCGGCGCACTCCAGGCCCAGTGCCTGGCTCGCACCCGGCGGCGGCGGATAGAGCCCGGCGCGCTGCAACAGGTCAGCCCGGTTGAGCCCCGCTGCAGCCACCTTGACCCGAATCTGCCCCGCGTCACAGGTCTGCGCCGGTTGTTCCAGCCACTCCGCACGCCCTTCGACGCCTTGCAATGCCTTCATGCTGCCTCCATAGTGCAAGTGAACCGAGCCCAGCGCAGACCGCCGGGCTTTTGCCTAGCGCCAACGGAACCTGGCGCCCTCAAATACGGCCTAATATGCGTTATCAACTGCCACTACGTCGAATCAGCATGAAGCGCTCTCTTGCAAGCACCGCCCTCGCCCTCGTACTCGGCTTCAGTGCCCTGCCGCTGGCGGCCAAGACCACCACAGCGACCAGTTGGGAGTATCTGCAGCCAGACCGCGAGCAGGTGATCGCCAGCCTCAACGTAGTGGAGTTGCTGCGCCGCCACCACTACAACAAGCCGCCGCTGAACGACGAGCGCTCGATTCAGATCTATGACAACTACCTGAAGTTGCTCGATCCCTCTCGCAGCTATTTCACTGCGTCTGACATCGCCGAATTCAACCAGTGGCGCAGCAGATTCGATGATCTGCTGAAAAGCGGCGACCTCGAGCCGGGGTTCACCCTCTATCGCCGCCACCTGACCCGCATGGAAGAGCGCCTGAACTACGCGCTGGCGGAGCTGGACAAGGGCGTCGACACGATCGACTTCACCGTCGACGAGCAGTTGCAGGTCGACCGCGAGAAAGCACCCTGGGCCAAAGACCGCGCCGAACTCGACGAACTGTGGCGCAAGCGTGTCAAAGACGAAGTGCTGCGCCTGAAGATCGCCGGCAAGGAAAGCAAGGACATCCAGGAGCTGCTGAGCAAGCGCTACAAGAACCAGTTGACGCGCCTCAAGCAGACCCGTGGCGAGGACGTGTTCCAGGCCTACATCAATGCCTTCGCCACCACCTACGACCCGCACACCACCTATCTGTCGCCGGATAACGCGGAAAACTTCGACATCAACATGAGCCTGTCGCTCGAAGGCATCGGTGCCGTCCTGCAAAGTGACAACGAGCACGTCAAGGTGGTGCGCCTGGTGCCGGCCGGCCCGGCCGAAAAGAGCAAGCAGATCGCTCCGGCAGACAAGATCGTCGGCGTTGCCCAGGGCAACGACGAAATGGTCGATGTCATCGGTTGGCGCCTGGACGAAGTGGTCAAGCTGATTCGCGGCCCGAAAGGTTCCACCGTGCGTCTGGAAGTGAT
Source organism: Ectopseudomonas composti (assembly GCA_946886245.1). The sequence continues at coordinate 6,831 of CAMPIF010000062.1, forward strand.
CCCGGCCAGCAATCCGCCCAGCGACCAGACCAGCAAGGTGGTCACCATCACCCGTGAAGCGGTCAAGCTGGAAGAGCAAGCGGCCAAGAAGAAGGTCCTGGAACTCAAGCACGAGGGCCGTGACTACAAGCTCGGCGTCATCGAGCTGCCGGCCTTCTACCTCGATTTCAATGCCTTCCGCGCTGGCGACCCGAACTACAAGAGCACCACCCGTGACGTCAAACGCCTGCTCGACGAGCTGCAGGCCGAGAAGGTCGACGGCGTGGTCATCGACCTGCGCAACAACGGCGGTGGTTCGCTACAGGAAGCCACCGAACTGACCAGCCTGTTCATCGAACAGGGCCCCACCGTGCTGGTGCGCAACGCCGACGGCCGTGTCGACGTGCTCGCCGACGAGAACAAGGGCGTCTACTACAGCGGCCCGCTGGCCGTATTGGTCAACCGTCTGTCCGCCTCTGCCTCGGAAATTTTCGCCGGTGCCATGCAGGACTATCACCGCGCGCTGATTCTCGGCGGCCAGACCTTCGGCAAGGGCACGGTGCAAACCATCCAGCCGCTCAACCATGGCGAATTGAAACTGACCCTGGCCAAGTTTTATCGCGTTTCCGGCCAGAGCACTCAGCATCAGGGCGTGATTCCCGACATCACCTACCCGGACGTGATGGACACCAAGGACATCGGCGAAAGCGCGCTGCCTGCAGCCCTGCCCTGGGACAGCATCCGCCCGGCGATCACTCCCGAACTGGACCCGATCAAGCCGTTCCTGACCGAACTCAAGACCCGTCATGACCTGCGCACAGCCAAGGACCCGGATTTCGTCTTCACTCGCGACCGCCTGACCCTGGCCAAGAAGCTGATGGCGGAAACCACTGTCAGCCTCAACGAGCAGACCCGTCGGGCGCGCCAGGCCGAGGTCGAAGCCAAGCAACTGGCACTGGAGAACAGCCGCCGCCAGGCCAAGGGCGAGGAGCCGCTCAAGGAGCTGGAAAAAGAAGACGAGGACGCACTGCCCGTCGCCGATGAGAAGAGCACACCGGAAGACGACGCCTACCTGGCAGAAAGCGGACGCATCCTGCTCGACTACCTGGGCCTGAACCCCTCGCTGGCGCTGCATTGAGACGACTCATCGAGCGTCATCAAATCGTCATCGAACTGTCGTGAAATAAAGGGCCGGCCATAAGCCGGCCCTTTCGTTTCCGGCAGATCGAGCAAATCATGACCGTCACCGAGCAGTTGAGCGCACTGGGAAACATCCTCGCTCACGGCGACCTCAGCAGCCTGTTCCAGCCTATCGTCTCGCTGTCCGAACAGCGCATTCTCGGCTATGAGGCACTGACCCGTGGCCCCTCCAACAGTCCACTGCACTCGCCGTTGACGCTGTTCGCCGTCGCTCGTCACGCAGGACGTCTGAGCGAGCTGGAAATGGCGTGCCGCAAGAGCGCCTGCAAGGGCTTCAGCTCAATGGGGCTGGAGGGCAAACTGTTTCTCAACGTCTCGCCGGAGTCGCTGCTGGACCCCAGCCACCAACCGGGGCGTACCCTAAAACTGCTGCAGGCTTACGGTATCCCACCGAGCCAGGTGGTGATCGAACTCACCGAGCAGTCGCCCACCGAAGACTTCGCCCTGCTCGACAATGCGCTGCATCACTATCGCGCCATGGGCTTTTCCATTGCCCTGGATGACCTCGGCGCGGGCTATTCCAGCCTGCGCCTGTGGTCGGAACTGCGTCCGGACTACGTGAAGATCGACCGCCATTTCATCGACGGCATCCATCAGGATGGGGTGAAACGCGAGTTCGTCGGCTCGATCCTGAAGATGGCCGAAGCCTCGCGGGCTCAAGTGATAGCCGAAGGCATCGAACTGCCCGAAGAGCTGGCCGTGCTGGCGGAGATGGGGGTCGACCTGGTGCAGGGCTACCTGCTCAGCAGGCCGCAGGAAAAACCGCCGCGCGATGCCCGCCAGTTGCTGCCCCAGGTCCTGAGCAATCAGATCAGCCTCAATGAAGACAACCATGACCTCAGCGCCCTGCTCAACGACCAACCCGCGGTCGATCAGCACACGGCCATCGCCGAAGTGCTGGACGTATTTCGCGCTCAGGCCAACCTGAACTCGCTGGCCGTATTGGATGCGCAAAGCCGCCCGGTGGGTATCGTCCACCGCCATTCGCTGTCCGAAGCGCTGCTCAAGCCCTTCGCCACCGATCTGTTCGCGCGCAAACCCATCAGCCGCCTGATGAGTCAGGACTTTCTCGCCGTGGAACTGACCCAGTCACTGCAGAAGGTCAGTCGCCTGCTCACCAGCCGTGCACGCCAGCGCATCGAAGAAGACTTCATCATCATCCAGGGTGGACGTTACCTGGGCCTGGGCAGGGTCATCGACGTGCTCAAGCTGATCACCGAGCAGAAGCTGCAGCAGGCCCGTCACGCCAATCCGCTTACGTTGCTGCCCGGCAACGTACCGATCCAGCAATGCCTTGGGCGCCTGCTGCAGCAGCAGCGCGAAGCTGCGGTGTGCTACGTGGATCTGGACAGTTTCAAACCCTTCAACGATCTCTACGGCTATGCCAAGGGCGATGAGGTCCTGCTGTGCCTGGCGCAATGCCTGAACGATCGGGTCGATCCGGCCCGTGACTTCGTCGGGCATATCGGCGGTGACGACTTCATGCTGGTGCTCGGCTCAGACGACTGGCGCGAAAAGCTCGGCAAGCTGATCGAGGATTTCCAGAATCAGTGCCGACGCTTCTACCGTGACGAGCACCTGCAGGCCGGCTGCTTCATCGCCCACAACCGCCACGGGCAGCGCCAGGAATATGCGCTGCTGTCACTGTCGATCGGCGTGGTGCATGTAAAAACGCAAGACTGCGCCCAGCTCGATGCCTCGCGCCTGGCCGAGCTGGCCTCCGAGGCCAAGCGCCAGGCCAAAGCCGTGCCTGGTTACAGCCTGCATATTCTCGCAGGCTCAACGGCCTGAGCGGGTAGCCTCATCAGCCATGGAGGCGTAGCGCTCGGCGACGTGCAGATCAACGTCAAGCCCGGGCGCACCATCGCGATAGAGCTGACTCAAACGGCTGGCAGCCAGAGGATGGCCGGCAGCCAGGGCCATTTCCCACCAACGCACTGCTTGCGAGGCATCCGGCGCCTGCCGGGTATCGCCCTGCAAGGCCAGCACGCCCAGTTGATAGGCGGCCTTGCCGTCACCGCCATTGGCGGCCAGGCGTAACAACCTCAGCCCTTCCTCGCGCGCACCGAGCCCCTGCCCCCTGAACAGCAGAACATGGCCGTAAAAGCTCTGCGCCGCGCTGTCACCGAGATTGGCCATACGCCCGTATTGGCCCTGCATCCATTGCCACAAACGGGGCTGGCGCAGCGCCGCTGGCCAATGAAACAGGCGCCGGGCCAGCCAGTAGCCCAGTCGCGCACGCAACTGCCAGAGCCACCTAGACATCGGCGGGATAATCGAACTCGAACACCCTGACCACCTCGGCAGCGTGCCAGGATGCAGCCGCCACACCATCGGAAGCGCCGCTGAAGCGTCCAAGGCTCGTCACGCAGTCGAAGAATCCAGTACGCGGCAGGCGACTGGCGCCCTGGCTGATGACCAGCGCACTGCGCAGCGGACGCTCGGCACGGGCATCCAGCGCAGCCAGATGCTCCAGTGCAGCGGTCAGCGTCTGCATGGCAGGTGTTGGCAGCTCGAGACGCTCGATCAGCGCGCGGTAGGTCAGCAGATGACGCTGACGGCGAGCGTCGTCAAGCTCCGTCAGCAGTGCCTGCCAGTGTTGACGGCTGATACGTACACTCAAGACCAGCCCTCCAAACCCAGTTCCCAGGCCAGCGAGCGCAGAATCGCGGCATCGGGTTGGCGCTCGCCACTCTCGATCATCGCCAGGTAGTGCGGGCTGATACCGACGCTACGCGCCAGACTCTCTGCCGCCAGACCCTTGGCCTCACGCAGCGCGCGCAGCTGGTCGAGCGCTGGCCGCTTGGCCTCGACCGGCGGTTCAACGGCGCGGGTCTGTGCCGCCGGCTGGTGACCTGCGGCCTGCAGCAAGGCCTGATACTCGGCCCATGGCAGCACCGCGTATTCCGGCTCGCCATCGCGGGCAATGATTTGCACAGTCATGAATCTCTCCGTTGGAAAGCAGGACCGACGACCTCGACCCCTTCCTTGCACGCGCCATCTTAACAGGCGTGTGGCGCCCGGGGCGTGATCTATACTGCCGAGGCATCAAGCACGGTTCCCACACTGCGGCGCCAGCCGTATCTGTGCGGAAACGACCCCGTAAACCTGCGGTGGGGAGTCGCCTTGAGAAGATCATGCGCATTGTCGCTCGGGTTGCTGAGCAGCTTCTGTAGCGCCGAAAGCCTGATGTGGGGTTACGGCCCAGCCGACTCCATGCCCTATGTGGGCCTGGAACAACAGCACGTGGAACATGGGCTGGCCTATCAGGTCAGCCAGGAAATAAGCAAACGCTTCGGCCTGCCCGTTGAATTTCTCGAAACCCCCAACAATCGGCTTGAACCCTACCTGCAACAGGGCCGCCTGCACCTGATCTGCAACACCAACCCCGAATGGGTCAGCCAGCCGCAACAGTATCACTGGTCACCGGCACTTTATGACGAACAGGACGTGCTGCTGCAGCGAATGGACCAGCCAGAGCTGACCGGTCTTGCCAGCCTTTACGGCAAGGTGCTTGGTACCAGCCTCGGCTACATCTACAGCCAGCCCCTGATGACCGCATTCAGCAGCGGCAAGGTCGACAGGCAAGACGTACGCGACCTGGACACCAGCCTGCACATGCTCGACAAGCAGCGCCTGGACGCGGTGATCGACATGCAGCGCAACCTGGCCTACAAGCTCGCTCAGCATCCGCAGATGCAGTTGCGCTTCAGTCCCTGGGTGGTGCAGCGCTATCAGGTCTACTGCGCCTACAGCCGCCACCTGCCCATCCCTGCAGAACGACTGGACGCCCTGCTGCTGGAACTGCGCGATCAACGCATGATCGGCCAGTGGCTGGATGAAGCCGTCAGGAGTGCAGCGGATCGACCCGCTCCACTGTCGGCAGGTGCTCGATGAGCGCCAAACGCTCCGGGCTTTGTTGGTCGCGCCAGGCCCTGAAGGCCTCGAGTTCGCCATGCCAGGTGCGCATTACCCAGGCCAGCACGGCCAGGTCATCGGCGAAACCGACGCCGACCAGCCAGTCGGGAACGGCATCCAGCGGAGCGATGAAGTACAGCAGTGCAGCCACCACCATCAACAGCGCCTGACTGCTGATCTGCCGGTACTCACCCTTGAACCAGGCCAGACTGAGTGCACGCAGCAGCCGCAGATCCTCTTTGAGAGCGGCGAAGCGTTGTCCTTGTGGCGTGCGCTTGTCAGCCAGCGCGCGGAGCAACTCCGGCAACCGGCCGTCACGCAGAAAGCGGGCAGCCAGCGGCAGGTAACGCGTCAGTTTCCAGGGAGTTTTCATGCGGCCTCCTCGGCAAGCCAGGCAGTATCAGGGCTTGCCTCGCTTATCCACCGAAGCTGTGGATAAATCTGTGCAAAGTCTTTCGACAAGCTTATCAAAGCCCCGTGGCATGGGGCCTGGGCTTAGATCGGATATTTTTTATACAGCATATAAAATCCATGAAAATCAATAAGTTGCTGATTGACACGAGCACGATCCAGTTGTAGCCCAGGCTTGTTAGGAATGTTTCCCGCGATGTGCATAAGCGTAACACCCTGATCTCCACATCCTTGTTTGCAACCCCAGAAACGACAGCGCCCCGTCAAGACGGGGCGCTGTAAACGAGTACCGAGTGTTACTGCTCGGTCGGCTCGGCTGCCTGATCCTTGATGGCGATCAGCTCCAGATCGAACACCAGTACCGAGTTGGCCGGGATCGCCGGGGACGGGCTCTGCTCGCCATAAGCCAGCTCGCTGGGGATGTACAGCTTGTACTTCTCACCGACGTGCATCAGTTGCAGACCTTCGACCCAACCCGGGATCACGCCACCGACCGGCAGATCGATGGGACTGCCACGCGCGACAGAGCTGTCGAACACGCTGCCATCGGTCAGTTTGCCTTCGTAGTGAACGGTCACCACGTCGCTTTCCTTCGGCTGTGCGCCGTCGGCCTTCTTGATCACTTCATATTGCAGACCGGAAGCGGTAGTCACCACGCCTTCACGCTTGCCGTTCTCTTCAAGGAACTTCTTGCCGGCTTCGGCGGCCTCCTTGTTCAGCGCCGTCATGCGCTCTTCAGCACGGTTTTGCAGGAAGGAGAAGGCCTCGACCATGTCTTCGTCCTTGATCCGCGGCTCCTTCTTCGCCAGCGCGTCCTCGATACCCTGAGCGACGGCCTTGGAATCCAGGTCATCCATGCCTTCCTCGGACAGACTGCGCCCCATGTTCAGGCCAATGCCGTAGGAGGCTTTCTGCGCCGGGCTCTTGAGTTCGACTTCGCTGGTCTGCGAATCGCAACCGGCAAGCACCAGGCCCACCAGGGCAACCGCTGCCGCCAAACGATGCTGTTTCATGCTTGTTCCTTGTAGATGCGCCCGAAGGCCGTCGTGTGAAAGCGCGAGCTTAGCAGTACGCCGCAATCACTGGCTACGGCATAGGAGCCGAGCAATGCGCATAAGTTCAAGCAAACAAAGGATTTTTTCGAAGATTTCGGCGGATGCCGAAGGCTTGTCACAGGAGGGGATGAAGCGAGAAGAAGAATGGCGCAGCGGACGGGACTCGAACCCGCGACCCCCGGCGTGACAGGCCGGTAT
>CAMPIF010000063.1 GCA_946886245.1 Ectopseudomonas composti
GCTCGTAGCCGGCGCGGCGCAACAGCTGCCACTGTACGAGCACCTGGCGGCGCTCTATGGCCAGCCGGGCCGCTTCAGCCTGCCGGTGCCGATGATGAACATCATCAACGGCGGCGAGCATGCCGACAATAACGTCGACATCCAGGAATTCATGGTGCAGCCGGTCGGCGCCAAGACCTTCGCCGATGCGCTGCGCATGGGCGCCGAGATCTTCCATCATCTCAAGGCCGTGCTGAAGGCTCGTGGCCTGAACACCGCCGTGGGTGACGAAGGTGGTTTCGCGCCGAACCTGGCCTCCAACGAAGACGCCCTGGCTGCCATTGCCGAGGCCGTGGCCAACGCCGGCTACACCCTGGGTGACGACGTGACCCTGGCGCTGGACTGCGCATCGAGCGAGTTCTACAAGGACGGTCAATACGACCTGGCCGGCGAAGGCAAGGTATTCAGCGGTGAAGGTTTCGCCGACTACCTGGCTGGCCTGACCGAGCGTTACCCGATCATCTCCATCGAAGACGGCATGGACGAGTCCGACTGGGCCAGCTGGAAAGTGCTGACCGACAAGATCGGCGCCAAGGTGCAGCTGGTAGGCGACGACCTGTTCGTCACCAACACCAAGATTCTCAAGCGCGGCATCGACGAGCAGATCGGCAACTCGATCCTGATCAAGTTCAACCAGATCGGCTCGCTGACCGAAACCCTGGAAGCCATCCAGATGGCCAAGGCCGCTGGCTTCACCGCCGTGATCTCGCACCGCAGCGGCGAAACCGAAGACAGCACCATCGCCGACCTGGCCGTTGGTACTGCCGCCGGTCAGATCAAGACCGGTTCGCTGTGCCGCTCCGACCGCGTTTCCAAGTACAACCAGTTGCTGCGTATTGAAGAGCAGCTGGGCGGTAAGGCTCCGTACAAGGGTCGTGCCGAGTTCCGCGGCTAATGACTGCGTAGTAGAAGAGGGCGACGCAAGTCGCCCTTTTTCGTGGTTATCCCAGCGTTGGTGCTGCATGCTGTAGGAGCGGATTTATCCGCGATTCTTCGCGGCTGAAGCTGCTCCTACAAAGGCAGCGTCATTGCAGGCATGGCCTCTTTCGTGGACGCTTCGTCGATCCCTGGGAACCAATGCACGGATGCAGGTACCGAAACTCCATGTCACTCATCAGACGGCTCCTTTTCAAGCATGAACGCAGCCCCTACCATGCCGATGACTCAATCTGCGAGCCGCTCCATGCGTAGTCCGTATTGGCTGTTCATCGTGCTGATCCTGTTGCTGGCCGGTCTGCAGTATCGACTGTGGATCGGCGACGGCAGCCTGGCTGCTGCCAGCCGTCTGCAACAGCAGATCGACGAACAGCGGAGCGAGAACGAGCGGCTGCTGGAGCGCAACCGCATCCTCGAGGCCGAGGTGATGGAACTCAAGCGCGGCATGGAAACCGTGGAAGAGCGCGCGCGTCAGGAGTTGGGCATGCTCAAAGAGGGTGAAACCCTCTATCTGCTGACCGAATGACCACGAAATTCTGGCTGGTGATCCCGGCCGCTGGCGTCGGCGCGCGCATGGCCGCCGACCGGCCCAAGCAGTACCTGCAGATCGCCGGCCGCTGCATTGTCGAACATACCCTGCATTGTTTTCTCGAGCATCCCGGCCTGTTGGGCGCGGTGGTGTGCGTGGCGGTGGATGACCCTTACTGGCCGCAACTGCAGGTGGCAAGCGATGCGCGTATCCGCCGGGCACCTGGCGGACGCGAGCGGGCCGATTCGGTATTGGCGGGGCTGCAGGCGCTGCTTGCAGAGGGTGCACGCGCCGAGGATTGGGTGCTGGTGCATGACGCCGCGCGTCCCAACCTCAGCCCTGCTGACCTGGATCGCCTGCTGGACAGTCTGGCCGATGATCCGGTCGGCGGCCTGCTGGCCATACCGGTGCGCGATACGCTCAAGCGTGCCGCAAGTGACGGCCGGGTGGCCGAGACCGTGGATCGCAGTCTGATCTGGCAGGCTTACACGCCGCAGATGTTCCGCCTGGGCGCGCTGCGCGAGGCGCTGGCGCAAGCGCTGAAAGAAGGCGTGGCAGTAACCGATGAAGCCTCGGCCATGGAATGGACGGGGCAAGCGCCACGTCTGATAGAAGGCCGGGCGGACAACCTCAAGGTCACCCGCCCGGAAGATCTGCACTATCTCCAGTCCATATGGCCGCAAGACCGTTGAACTGGATTGACCGCATCAGTGCGTCCAGGGTTTGGCATCTTTGCCAATAGTGCGATCCAGTGCGTTGGTCAGCTTGTTCATGGCGCCGTCGATCGCCTGCTGCAGTTCGCTGGCATCGTGGGACACCGTCAGCGGATCGCGTCCCTTCATCCGCGCCTCGACCTTGCAGCGCTTGTCTTGCGGGCCGCTCTTGAGCGCGTTCTCGTCGGAGAGGTGAATTTCGATCCGGGTGAGATGGTCCTCGTAGCGCTGAAGCTTGTCCCGGATGCGACTGCCAATGCCGTCCCTGAAGTCCATCGAGGAGGTGACGTGCTTACCACTGTTGACCAGAACCTGCATAACCATGTCCTCATGTCGCTGAGTTCGTGAGGCCCCGTTTGGGCGGGGGCATGGTGTGTGACGCGGTCGCCTCGCTCAAGTTTCGCGCCGGCTTGTGACATTCCGTGACCGTGCAGCCGGCTGACAAGGTCGTTGCAGAGCGTCAGACGGAGACGCTGTACTCGGCGCGCTGGCTCAGGCCCTTGCGCAGCGAGTCGATCAACTGGCGTACCTTGGGCGAGAGATGGCGCTGCTGTGGATAGAGCGCCCAGACCGCTGTATTGGGTGGGCGATGCTGTTCCAGCAGAGAGATCAGTCGTCCGCTGCGCAGGTGTTCCAACACGTAATAGTCCGGCAGCTGGCACAGACCAAAGCCGCGCAGCGCTGCGTCGAGCACGGCCTGGCCGCTGTTGCAGCGCCAGTTGCCCTGTATTCGCACCTGGGTTTCCCGACCGTTCTCGGCGAAGCTCCAGTGGTCGCTGCTCCCCACCAGGCAGTTGTGCCGGGCCAGCTCGGATAGCGAGTGCGGGCGCCCGTAGCGCTGCAGATAGTCGGGAGCCGCGCACAGATACATTTCGCGAGGCGCGAGGCGTGCGGCCATCAGCCGCGAGTCCTGCAGGCGCCCGAGGCGGATGGCCAGATCCAGGCCTTCGTGCAGCAGGTCGAGCTGGCGGTTGGACAGTTCGATCTCCACGCGCAGCTGCGGATGCTGCGCCATGAAGTCGTTGACCAGCGGCACGATGAAGCGCTCGCCGTACGCCACCGCACAGGTCATGCGCAACAGCCCCTTGGGTTCCGCCCCGAGGTCGCCGACCGCGCGCAGCGCTTCTTCGCGGGCATCCTGCAGGCGCTGGCAGTGTTGCAGGAACAACTGGCCGGCCTCGGTCAGGGCCACTCGCCGGGTGCTGCGATAGAACAGCCGGCTCTGCAGGCGTTCTTCCAGGCGTGCCACTTGGCGGCTGACCTGCGACGTGGACAATCCCAGGCGCTCGGCCGCGGCACTGAACTGCCCGCACTCGGCCACGGCGACGAATTCGTCGAGTCCTTCCCAGCGATTCATCGATGCTTGTTCTCCTGTGCTCCCGATTGCATCCGGCTGCACCTGTAGGAGCCCGCTTGCGGGCGATGTGAGGAAGCTCAATATTATCCCTGTACAGCAATAATGTTTTGCTCTGCTGCTGATTATCTCGTATTGGACATGAACTAGACTGCCGACCACTGTCCACGCTCCCCTGAGAGAACTGCCATGATCAAGTCCCGCGCCGCCGTCGCCTTCGCCCCGAATGAGCCCCTGAAAATCGTCGAGGTCGATGTGGCGCCACCTCAGGCCGGCGAAGTGCTGGTGCGTATCGTCGCGACCGGCGTCTGCCACACCGACGCCTACACCCTGTCCGGGCAGGACAGCGAGGGCGTGTTCCCCTGCATTCTCGGTCACGAAGGTGGCGGTATCGTCGAGGCAGTGGGCGAGGGCGTTACCTCGCTGGCGGTCGGCGACCACGTGATTCCGCTGTACACCGCCGAATGCGGCGAGTGCAAATTCTGCAAATCCAACAAGACCAACCTGTGCAGCTCGGTACGCGCGACCCAGGGCAAGGGCCTGATGCCCGATGGCACCAGCCGCTTCTCCTACAACGGCGAGCCGGTCTACCACTACATGGGCTGCTCGACCTTCTCCGAGTACACCGTGCTGCCGGAAGTCTCCCTGGCCAAGATTCCCAAGGACGCACCGCTGGAGAAGGTTTGCCTGCTCGGCTGCGGCGTGACCACCGGTATCGGTGCCGTGCTCAATACCGCCAAGGTCACCGAGGGCTCCACCGTGGCCATTTTCGGCCTGGGCGGCATCGGTCTGGCTGCCATCATCGGCGCCAAGATGGCCAAGGCTTCGCGCATCATCGGTATCGACATCAATCCGGCCAAGGAGGCGGTGGCCCGTGAGCTGGGCATCACCGACTTCGTCAACCCGAAAGAGCACAGCAAGCCAATCCAGGACGTCATCGTCGAGAGGACCGACGGTGGCGTCGACTACAGCTTCGAGCGCATCGGCAAGGTGCCGCTGATGCGCGCCGCGCTGGAGTGCTGCCACAAGGGCTGGGGCGAGTCGACCATCATCGGTGTCGCGCCGGCCGGTGCCGAGATCAGCACCCGTCCGTTCCAACTGGTGACCGGCCGCGTCTGGCGTGGCAGTGCCTTCGGTGGCGTCAAGGGGCGTACCGAGCTGCCCAGCTATGTCGAGAAGTCGCAGAGTGGTGAAATCCCGCTGGATACCTTCATCACCCACAACCTGCCGCTGGAAGACATCAACGAGGCGTTCGAGCTGATGCACGAAGGCAAGAGCATTCGCACCGTCATTCATTTCTGACCTCAGGGTGACCTGACTCTAGGGTGCGCCATGCGCACCAGGATCAAGTGGTGCGCACGGCGCACCCTGCGGAGATGCCCATGACCCTCGAAATCGTTTCCAGCAACAAGAGCTTCGGTGGCTGGCACAAGCGCTATCGCCATCGCTCCAGCAGCCTCAATTGCGACATGGTGTTCGCCGTCTACCTGCCGCCTCAGGCCGAGCAGGGCGCCAAGCTGCCGGTGTTGTACTGGCTCAGCGGCCTGACCTGCACGGACGAGAATTTCATGCAGAAAGCCGGCGCCCAGCGTATGGCCGCCGAGCTGGGGCTGATCATCGTCGCGCCGGATACCAGTCCGCGTGGCGAGGGCGTGGCCGATGACGCCAACGGCGCCTACGACTTCGGTCTGGGCGCCGGCTTCTATGTCAACGCGACCCAGGAGCCCTTCGCGCGGCACTACCGCATGTATGACTACGTGGTGCAGGAGTTGCCGGCGCTGATCGAGGCCAATTTCCCGGTTTCGGACAAGCGCGGCATCGCCGGCCACTCCATGGGTGGTCACGGGGCGCTGATCTGCGCGCTGAAGAATCCGGGGCGTTATCAGTCGGTGTCAGCGTTTTCGCCAATCAGCAATCCGATGAACTGCCCCTGGGGCGAGAAGGCTTTCTCGCTGTACCTGGGCGAGGAACGTTCGCGTTGGCGTGAGTGGGATGCCAGCGTGCTGATCGCCGAGGCCGGCGAGAAGCTGCCGACTCTGATCGATCAGGGTGATCGTGACGATTTCCTCGAAGGTCAGCTCAAGCCGCAGGCGTTGCAGGCGGCCGCCAAGGCGGCGGGTCATCCGCTGACGTTGCGCATGCAGCCGGGCTATGACCACAGCTATTACTTCATCGCCAGTTTTATCGACGATCACCTGCGTCATCATGCCGAGGCCTTGACCTAGGCTGTTCTGCGCTGCGCGCAGCTGGGCGAACCCTGGCCCTTGGTGCTCGTGGCGCACCCTGCAGCAGCACCCGGCGTCGCCCGGATGAAATCTGCGGTGCGATTTTCCCGGATTTCATCCGGGCTACGGGCAATACGGTTAGAATCACGCCCTGACTTTTTCAGGGCGTTGTTCTTTATGCGTATCGGTCATGGCTATGACGTACACCGCTTCGGCGAAGGCGATTTCATCACCCTCGGCGGCGTACGGATTCCCCATCAATTCGGCCTTGTCGCTCACTCCGACGGTGACGTGCTGCTGCACGCCCTGAGTGATGCGCTGCTTGGCGCCGTGGCGTTGGGCGATATCGGCAAGCACTTCCCCGATACCGATCCGACCTTCAAGGGCGCTGACAGCCGCGCGCTGTTGCGCCATGTGATGGGCCTGGTGCGTGCCAAGGGCTACGCGGTGGGTAACGTCGACGCCACCATCATCGCCCAGGCGCCGAAGATGGCGCCGCACATCCACGGCATGCGCGAGCGCATCGCCGAGGATCTGGGCATCGAGCTGGATCAGGTCAACGTCAAGGCCACCACCACCGAGAAGCTGGGTTTCACCGGCCGTGAGGAAGGAATCGCGGTGCACGCCGTGGCCCTGCTGGTCAAGGCATGAACGAGCTGCAACTGCTCGGGCCGCGTGCCCACGGCGAGGCCTGCGGGCGCGCGGTACTCAAGGCCACGGCCGAGGACTTTCAGGTCGACGAGGTGCTCGACATCCCGCTCACTGGTCAGGGCGAGCATCTCTGGCTGTGGGTGGAAAAACGCGGTCTGAATACCGAGGAAGCCGCTCGGCGTATCGCCCGCGCTGCCGGCTTGCCGCTCAAGGCGGTCAGTTATGCGGGGCTCAAGGATCGTCAGGCGCTGACCCGCCAGTGGTTCAGCCTGCACCTGCCGGGCAAGGCCGATCCCGATCTGGCAGCCGCGCAGGGCGATGATCTGGTCATCCTGCGCAGCCAGCGGCACAACCGAAAATTGCAGCGTGGCGCCCATGCCGCCAATGGTTTCACCTTGCGCCTGACTGCCCTGGAGGCGGACCGCGATGCGCTGGAGCAGCGCCTGCAGCGTATCGCCGCGCAAGGCGTGCCCAATTATTTCGGCTTGCAGCGCTTCGGCTTCGATGGCGGCAATGTCGAACAGGCCCGCGATTTTGCTGCGCGCCTGGAGCTGCCGGTGCAGCGCAACCTGCGTTCGCGCCTGCTGTCCTCGGTGCGCAGCTATCTGTTCAATCAGGTGCTGGCCAAGCGCGTGGCTAATGGCACCTGGAACCAGGCACAGATAGGTGACCTGCTGGCGTTCACCGCCAGCCGCAGTTTCTTCATGGCCGGTGAGGCCGAGTGCGTTGACCCGCGCCTGGCCATTCTCGATCTGCATCCCACCGGGCCGCTGTGGGGCGATGGCGCTCTGCCGACCAGCGGCGCTACCCAGCAGCTCGAGCAAAGCGTGGCCGATGACGCGACGCAACTGGTGCAATGGCTGATCAAGGCGGACATGGCGCACGAACGGCGAATTCTGCGCCTCCCCATTGGCGGCCTGTCATGGCATTATCCCGAACCCGATATTCTGCAACTTGCATTCGTCCTGCCGGCCGGGTGTTTCGCCACCGTGGTGGTGCGCGAATTGCTCGATCTGGTGCCAGCAGGGCAGACGGATACTCCATGCGAATTCTGATTTCCAACGACGACGGGGTGAACGCGCCCGGTATCGCTGCGTTGCACCAAGCGCTGGCCGACTATGCCGATTGCGTGGTGATCGCGCCTGCCGAAGACAAGAGCGGTGCCAGCAGTGCGCTGACGCTCGACCGTCCGCTGCATCCCATGGCCCTGGCCAATGGCTACATCAGCCTCAATGGCACGCCGACCGACTGTGTGCACCTGGGCCTCAATGGCCTGCTCGAGCAAGCGCCGGATATGGTCGTCTCCGGCATCAACCTGGGCGCCAACCTGGGTGATGACGTGCTCTATTCCGGCACGGTCGCCGCAGCGCTGGAAGGACGTTTTCTGAACAAGCCGGCGTTCGCGTTCTCGCTGCTTTCGCGTCTGCCCGATAATTTGCCTACCGCTGCCTATTTCGCGCGCAAGCTGGTCGAGGCACATGCGACCCTGGATTTGCCACCGCGCACGGTGCTCAACGTCAATGTGCCGAACCTGCCGCTGGAACATATCCGTGGCGTGCAGCTGACCCGTCTTGGGCATCGCGCGCGCGCGGCTGCACCGGTCAAGGTGGTCAACCCGCGTGGCAAGGAAGGCTACTGGATCGCTGCCGCCGGTGATGTCGAGGATGGCAGTCAGGGCACCGATTTTCATGCCGTGATGCAAGGTTATGTATCGATCACGCCGCTACGGCTCGATCGCACGTTCAATGAGGCCCTCGAATCTATGGATGGCTGGCTGGAGGGCATCTTCTGATGCGTGGACAGGACGAGATGCAGCGCAGCGGGATCGGCATGACCTCGCAGCGCACCCGCGAACGATTGATTCAGCGCCTCTATGAGGAGGGGTTGTCCAACGCGCAGGTACTGGAAGTGATCCGCCGTACGCCGCGCCATCTGTTCGTCGACGAGGCCCTGGCGCATCGCGCCTATGAAGACACTGCACTGCCCATCGGCCATAACCAGACCATTTCCCAGCCCTACATGGTCGGCCGCATGACCGAGCTGCTGTTGGCTGCCGGCCCGCTGGACAAGGTGCTGGAGATTGGCACCGGTTCCGGTTACCAGACTGCCGTACTGGCGCAACTGGTCGAGCGGGTATTCTCGGTGGAACGCATTCAGGGGCTGCAGGACCGCGCCAAGGAGCGTCTGGCCGAACTCAAGCTGCGCAACGTGGTCTTTCGCTGGGGCGATGGCTGGGAAGGCTGGAACGCGCTCGGTCCCTACAACGGCATCATCGTCACCGCCGCCGCTGCGCAAGTGCCGCAGGCCTTGCTCGATCAACTGGCTCCAGGTGGACGTCTGGTCATTCCGGTCGGCAGTGGCGATGTGCAGCAACTGCTGTTGATCGTACGTGAGGCGGATGGTTTTTCCCGTCACGTGCTCGATGCCGTGCGCTTCGTGCCCCTACTCAACGGGCCGCTGGCTTGATCGCTTTTTCGCTGCGGAAGGATCCATGAAGAAACATTTTCTGCTCTATGCCAAGGGTTTGGCGATGGGCGCTGCAGATGTCGTGCCCGGTGTTTCCGGTGGCACCATCGCTTTTATCAGTGGCATTTATGACGAGCTGCTGCGCTCCATCGCCAGTATTCCCGAAGCGTTCCTGCTGCTGCTGCGAGGCCGCATCAAGGACGCCTGGCAGATGGCCAACGCGACATTCCTGCTGGTGCTGCTGTGCGGCATCCTGACCAGCATCCTCACGCTCGCGCGGCTGATCACCTATCTGCTGGAGCACCATCCGATTCCGGTATGGTCGTTCTTTTTCGGCCTGATCCTGGTGTCCACCTATCTGGTCGGGCGAGAGATCAAACGCTGGAACTGGAGCAGGGCGGCGAGCTTTCTGCTTGGCCTGGCTTTCGCTTACTGGATCACCGTCGCCGCCCCAATGCAGTGGGGCAGTGACCTGCCAACCCTGTTCCTGGCCGGCGCCATCGCCATCTGCGCGATGATCCTGCCGGGTATCTCGGGCAGCTTCATCCTGCTCTTGCTCGGCCTCTATTCGGTGGTGCTGGGTGCGGTGAAGGACCTCGATATGCTGGTCCTGGCGGTATTCGCCTGCGGCTGTCTGGTTGGCATCCTCAGTTTCGCTCGCTTGCTCAGCTGGCTGCTGTCACGCTGGCGTGACATGAGCCTGGCGTTTCTGGCCGGCCTGATGCTGGGTTCGTTGAACAAGGTCTGGCCCTGGAAAGAAACCCTGAGCTGGCGTACCGACAGCAAGGGCGAGCAGGTACCGCTGCTGGAGCACAATCTGCTGCCGGGACAGTTTGCCGAAATCAGTGGTCAGGACCCGCAGCTGTTGCTCGCCGTGGTACTGGCGATCGGCGGTATCGTCCTGGTGCTGGGCCTGGAATGGCTGGCAAGTCGTCGGCCGGTCGATGCTGGCCGCACAGAATAAATACGGCACAATAGGCGCCGTACTCGGAATCATTCAGGGAGCAGTTGGGTGAGTCGGACCGTCCTTCACGTGCTAGTCCGCGCAGTTGCAGCCGTTCGTCTGCCGCTCGCGATGCTTGCTGCCTCTGCATTGGTCGGCTGCGTCAGCTCGCCTCCTGGCGGCGTGCAGGTGGTCGACCGTGGGCAGAATCAGGGACGTGCTCCGGTGGTGCAGCGTCAGCCCGTGCGCAACGGCCACTATGTGGTGCAGCGCGGCGATACGCTCTATTCGATAGCCTTTCGTTTCGGCTGGGATTGGAAGGCACTCGCTGCTCATAACGGCTTGCGCGATCCTTATCTGATCCGCGTGGGGCAGACGATCCGTTTCGACAACCGCCCGTTAGGCAACAGTCAGCCAGTCGTTTCGAAACCGTCTCCAGCCAGCTCGCCCGTTGTCACCCGGCCAGTGCCCAGTCGTCCGCCGGTTGCCGTGACTGCACCGCCTGCCACTCAGCCTGCACGCCCGCCTGTGGCCAATACGCCAGCGACTACGCCAGTAACACCGGTGAGTCGTTCTGCCAGTGGCTGGTCCTGGCCAACCGAGGGCGCGGTGATCAGTCGTTTTTCCTCAAACGGTAGTTTGAATAAAGGCATTGATATCGCAGGGCAATTAGGACAGCCTGTTTTAGCTGCGTCTGATGGTTCAGTGGTGTACGCCGGGAGTGGTTTGCGGGGCTACGGCGAGTTGATCATCATCAAGCACAGCGATACCTACGTAAGTGCTTACGGTCATAACCGCAGGTTGTTGGTACGGGAGGGGCAGCAGGTCAAAGCCGGGCAAAGTATTGCCGAAATGGGGTCCACAGGGGCCGACCGGGTGAAGCTGCACTTCGAGATTCGCCGCCAAGGTAAACCTGTCGATCCGCTGCAATATCTGCCACGTCGTTGATCCGTCGCTGACCCGTTCCATCACGTAGGAGGGACGGGCTCAGGTGTGGCCAGGATGGTTCCGCCAGAGTCTGTTGTCGAACTCAGCTAGGGACAACAACAATGGCTCTCATCAAAAAAGAAGCGCCGGAGTTTGACGTCGACGATGAACTGCTCCTCATGGAGCCAGGCATCGTTTTCGGCGAGGTTCAGGGCGATGAGGTGGAAGCACCGGTCGCACGTACCAAGGCCAAGAACGCCACCCCCTCCAAGCAGCACAAATACATCGACTACACCCGGGCGCTAGACGCCACTCAGCTCTACCTCAACGAAATCGGTTTCTCTCCCTTGCTCACTCCCGAAGAGGAAGTGCACTTCGCGCGTCTGGCGCAGAAGGGCGATCCTGCCGGGCGCAAGCGCATGATCGAGAGCAACCTGCGCCTGGTCGTGAAGATCGCTCGGCGTTATGTCAATCGTGGTCTCTCTCTGCTCGATCTGATCGAGGAGGGCAACCTCGGCCTGATTCGCGCCGTGGAGAAATTCGATCCGGAGCGGGGGTTCCGTTTCTCGACCTATGCAACCTGGTGGATCCGCCAGACCATCGAACGCGCCATCATGAACCAGACGCGAACCATCCGTCTGCCCATTCATGTGGTCAAGGAGCTCAACGTATACCTGCGTGCGGCTCGGGAACTGACCCAGAAGCTCGACCATGAGCCTTCTGCGGAAGAAATTGCCAACCTGCTGGAAAAACCGGTGGGCGAGGTCAAGCGCATGCTCGGCCTCAACGAGCGAGTGTCCTCGGTGGACGTCTCGCTCGGTCCGGACTCGGACAAGACGCTGCTCGACACCCTGACCGATGATCGTCCGACCGATCCCTGCGAGCTGTTGCAGGACGATGATCTGTCGCAGAGCATCGATCAGTGGCTCTCCGACCTGACCGACAAACAACGGGAAGTCGTTGTGCGCCGCTTCGGCCTGCGTGGCCATGAAAGCTGTACCCTGGAAGAAGTGGGGCAGGAGATAGGCCTGACTCGCGAGCGTGTGCGGCAGATTCAGGTCGAGGCGCTCAAGCGTTTGCGGGAAATCCTGGAGAAGAACGGCTTGTCCAGCGACGCCTTGTTCCAGTGAGGCTTCGCTTCGATCACGAACCCGGCTGCGGCCGGGTTTTTTTATGTGCGTCCCTGTAAGTCATCGCTTACAGGTGCTGTCAGTGTTTGTGCTGAAAAGCCCGGCTTTTTACCGGATAAACTTATAACTAATTGTTTTTTAAAGATTTTTAAATTATCTGCGCAGGCGGGATGAGTGTTGGTCGGGTTGTGCAGGCGCCTGAAACGGCTAATATCACGCCCGTGCACAGGGACAAGCACAGATCATCAGGATGATGATCAGGAACATCGCAAGAAGCGATTCATCAGGACGATGAGTTGGGAAACAAAGGGATGAGGGAATAAAAGTGGGCGGCGCAAGCCGCCCCTTTTTTTGCCCGCCATTCTTGGCGGCAACCCTGTTGGGCGTTGCCAGTCACGACATCGGCTCTGAAAGTAAAAGACCCGCACTTGGCGGGTCTTCGTGTTTCTGGGCGAACTCAGCGCTCCAGATGCTGCAGCTTGTCCTTCACGCCATCCCACTCTTCGGCATCCGGCAGCGCATCTTTCTTCTCGGTGATGTTCGGCCACACTTCGGCCAGATCGGCGTTCAGCTCGATGAACTCCTGCTGATCGTCCGGTACCTCGTCTTCCGAGAAGATCGCTTGCGCGGGGCACTCCGGCTCGCACAGGGCGCAATCGATGCACTCGTCCGGGTGAATGACCAGGAAGTTCGGGCCTTCGTAGAAGCAGTCCACCGGGCAGACTTCCACACAGTCGGTGTATTTGCACTTGATGCAGTTGTCGGTGACGACGAAGGTCATGTCTGATTCTCTCCTCGGGCGGCGGCCTGGGCCCTTTCTGTGAAGGGCTGCCAGGCGCTCTGTATGTGGCCGCGGCTCAGGCTGTAAACCGGGCGGTCGTAAAATTGCGCGCGATTCTAGCAGTTTGTTGTATTGAGCGTTAGATCTGCGTCTTCCATGTATATAACAGCTCCAGCGCCTTGCGCGGAGTCAGATCATCCGGATTGATCTTGTGCAATTGCTCCAGTAGCGGGTGTGGCGCGCTGGCGAACAGATCGCTCTGCATCGGCGCTTGCGGCTGGCCGGGCTCCTGGCGTGGCAGGTCGTGCGGCAGGCTGGTGGCTTCCAGGCGCGCCAGGTGCTCGCGCGCACGGCTGATCACCGTGCCCGGTACGCCGGCCAGTTGCGCCACGGCCAGGCCGTAGCTCTGGCTCGCGGGGCCTGGCTGAACGTGGTGGAGAAAGACGATGCGCTCGTTGTGCTCGGTGGCCGAGAGGTGCACGTTGGCCACCACCGGCTCACTTTCCGGCAGCACGGTCAGCTCGAAATAGTGGGTAGCGAACAGGGTGAAAGCGCGCAGGCGCGCCAGGTGCTCGGCTGCCGACCAGGCCAGCGACAGGCCGTCGAAGGTGCTGGTACCGCGTCCGACTTCGTCCATCAACACCAGGCTGCGTTCGCTGGCGTTGTGCAGGATATTGGCGGTTTCGCTCATTTCCACCATGAAGGTGGAGCGGCCGCCGGCCAGGTCGTCGCTCGAGCCGATACGGGTGAAGATGCGGTCGACCAGCGACAGCTCGCAGGCCGCTGCCGG
>CAMPIF010000064.1 GCA_946886245.1 Ectopseudomonas composti
ATCTAAGAGAACCCCTCTATCTTGGCGCCCTGCCAGGCCGCCCAGTGCGTGCCCGATACCTCATACGAGATTCGAAGCAAAGAATCTGCGCCCGATCCTGCTGACCGAGACCGGCTGCCCAAACAGCCAGGCCACCTAGCGGACCGGAGGCCGGTTCTAAGGATTTTCATGCTCTGGGACTCCCTGCCTCTGCTGTTCGTCGGTGCCCTGCTGATCTGGGTGCTCTACGCCTTCGTCCGCGAAAAGTGGAGCCCGGACATCGTCGCCGCCATCGCCGTGGCCACCCTGCTGGTCAGCCAGTTGCTGACACCAGGCGAAGTGCTCAGCGTGCTGTCCAACTCCGCCCCCGTGACCATCGCCTGCATGTTCGTGCTCTCCGCCGCGCTGGAGCGTACCGGCTGCATCGACGCCCTCGGCAATTGGCTGGGCAATCTGGTCGGCACCAGCCCGATTCGCGTGCTCACCGGCCTCACCGTCACCGCGCTGGTGGTGTCCGCCTGCCTGAACAATACGCCGGTGGTGGCCATCCTCACCCCGGTGGCCATCGCGCTGGCGCGCCGCGCCGGCACCCTGCCCTCCAAACTGCTGATTCCGCTGTCCTACGCCACCATTCTCGGCGGCACGCTGACCATGATCGGGACCTCGACCAACATCCTGGTCGACGGCGTCGCGCGCAAGGCCGGTATGGCGCCGTTCGGCATTTTCGAGATTACCGGCGTCGGCCTGGTGATGGCGGCCTTCGGCATGCTCTATCTGCTGACCGTAGGCCACCGCCTGCTGCCGGAACGCGAGACCCTGTCGCGCCAGCTGCGCCCGGACCTGTCACGTACCTTCATGACCGAGCTGCTGGTACCACAGGGCTCACCGATGATCGGCAAGACCCTGCACGAAGCCAACCTCAATGGCGGCAGTGGCCTGCAGGTGCTCAAGCTGTTCCGTGAAGAGCAGGAGCTGACCGAACCCGGTGCCGAAACCCTGCTGGCCAGCGGCGACCGTCTGGTGCTGCACGGTCAGGTCAAGGATGTGGTGGAGCTGCGCGAAAGCGGCCACCTGAGCTTCAACCGCAGTGACGCCTTCGAGACCATCAGCAGCCACGACGTGATCCTCGCCGAAGCCATCGTCGGGCGTAACTCGCGCTACAGCCACAGACCGATGCGCGATCTGGACCTCACCGCGCGTTACGGTATCGCGGTGCTCGCCGTGCATCGCCAGGACGAGAACGTGCAGGGCAACCTCGATGATTTCGAGCTGCAATTCGGCGACGTGATGCTGGTCGAGGGCACGCCTGCGCAGATCAAACGCTTCGCCGACAACGGCGAGCTGATCAGCCTCAATGCCGTGCAAGAGCGTGCCTTCCGCCGCGACAAGGCGCCCATCGCGATTCTCTCGACCCTGGCCGTGATGCTGCTGGCCGCCTTTGGCGTGATGCCCATCGAAGGCCTGGCGATCATCGGCGCAGTCACCGTGCTGGCGACCCGTTGTCTGGATGTGGAGGACGCCTACAAGGCGGTGGACTGGAAGATCCTCAGCCTGATCTTCGGCATGCTGGCCATCAGCATCGCCATGGACAAGGTCGGCCTGGTCAAGCTGCTGGTGGAAAACGTCATGGGCTGGCTGCCCTGGGCCGGACCGCTGCTGATGCTGAGTTTCATCTATCTGTTCACGTCCATCCTCACCGAGATGCTGTCGAACAATGCCGTGGCGGTACTGGTGACGCCCATCGCCATCGGCATGGCGCAACATCTGGGCGTCGACCCACGCGCCTTCGTGGTCGCGGTGATGTTCGCCGCCAGCGCCAGCTTCGCCACGCCCATCGGCTACCAGACCAACACCTTCGTCTACAACGCCGGTGGCTACCGCTTCACCGACTTCATGAAGATCGGCATTCCCCTGAACCTGCTGCTGTGGGGCGTCGCCACCCTGGTCATCCCCTGGTTCTTCCCGCTGACCCCGCTCTGACTTGATATCCGCAGGCACTGGCTCCATCTAAGGCGTATGCCCCACGGAGCCTCGCCTCATGTCCGATCCCCTGCTGATTCCCTGCCCGCACTGCAACGGGCTCAACCGCATTCCCGCCGAGCGTCTGCACGATACCCCACGCTGCGGCCGCTGCAAGAATGACGTGCTGCCCGCTGCGCCCATCACGCTCACCCAAGCCAACTTCGCCAGCCAGTTGAAGGGCGACCTGCCATTGCTGGTGGATGTCTGGGCCAGTTGGTGCGGTCCCTGCCAGGCCTTCGCACCGACCTTCCAGCAGGCAGCCGCCCAACTGCAAGGCCGCTGCCGTCTGGGCAAGCTCGACAGCGAGGCCAACCCGAACCTGGCCGGGCAACTCGGCATCCGTTCCATTCCCAGCCTGATCCTGTTCAAGGGCGGCGTCGAAATCGCCCGCCAGAGCGGCGCCATGCCGCTGCCGCAACTGCAGGCCTGGTTACGCCAGCAGGGCATCTAGGATGCCCCTGTAGCCCGGATGCAATCCGCGGATAGCCGGTACGCGATTTCCCAGCTTGCATCCGGGCTGCGTGCTTGCGGCGCTTGAGCGCTTCGGTCAGTCAGCACGGGCGCTGCGGTCAATTGCAGCGCGCCAGCCGGCCCTTAGTCTGGCAGAACGTCCACTCAGGAAGTCTCGCCATGCCACTGCCCGTTGAAATCGCGCGTCAGCTCACCGAAGAACAGATTGCCTTCGTCAAACGCAGCGGCCTCAAGGCCGAGATGCTGGAGCCAGGTTTCGTACGCCTGCGCATGCCCCTGCAAGGCAACCAGAACCATATCGGCAGCATGTACGCGGGCGCCCTCTTCACCCTCGCGGAAATACCCGGCGGCGCGCTGTTTCTGACCAGTTTCGACGCCGAGCGCTTCTACCCCATCATCAAGGAAATGAACCTGCGCTTTCGCCGCCCGGCCACGGGCGACATTCAGGTCGAGGCGCGCCTCTCGGCCGAGCAAATCGCCCACCTGGAAGAACAGGCCAGCCAGCAGGGCAAGGCCGACTATCTGCTGGAGCTGCAACTGACCGACGGCAGCGGCGAAGTGGTCGCAGAAAGTCGCGGCCACTACCAATTGCGTTTACGCTGAATGACGCCGCTGCCTGCATTCGCAATCGGTAACAGTCCCCGACCTTGCCATAGGTCAAAAGAGCGGCTATCTGAACAGGCACAATAAAATTGCCGAGCGGTATCGGCAGGAGAGCCGTCACCATGTTCAACCATATTCTTATCGCCCATGACCTGCGCGACACCGCTGACATGGCGTTGTGCCGTGCCACGCAGCTGGCTCAACAGCACAAGGCCCGCCTGAGCATCCTGCATGTGCTCGACCCCAGCCAGAGCAGCGAACAGCACGAAAAGGCGCGCCAGGCACTGGATCGCAGCCTGACCCGATACGCTCCACCCGGCACCGAACTGCGCATGCTCAGCGGCAAACCTTCCGAGGTCGTCCTGCAACAGGTTCAGGACAGCGGCTGCGACCTGCTGGTGCTGGGCGGACACCACCAGCGCCATGACTTTTTCTCCGGCACCAGCCTCGATCGCATCGCCCGCCGCTGCACCGTGCCGCTGCTGCTGGTGGCGCGCAACGACGCCCAGCCTTATAAGCGGGCGCTGGCCGCCATCGACTTCTCCCTGTGCGCCTGCAGTGCCCTCGGCCAGGCCTATCGCCTGCTGCCCGGCGATGCCGAGCTGCACGCCCTGCATGTATTCGAACCAGACAAGGGCACGCCGCAGCAGGTCGAACTGCAACTGCAGACCCAGCGCGGCCTGATCGATCAGCTGTTGCAGGACGAAGCGCAAAGCCTGCCGCCTGGCGGTCCGAAGCTGAGCCACGACGTGCTGCAGGGCGGCATCCTGCGCAGCCTGCAGGAGCAGATCAAGACGCGTCGAGCAGAACTGCTGGTGCTCGGCAGCCACGGCCGCAGCGCCTTCTCCCAAGCCCTGCTGGGCAGCCTGGCGCAGCATTTCCTGCACAAGGCACCGTGCGACGTGTTCGTGGTGCGCTGACGGAAAATGCGCCTGAGGGTTGAGGCCACTCGGTCAAGCGTCGATGCACCGAACATGCGGGAGCGGCGCCCCGCCGCGAATCAGGGCGTCGCCCATTTGCAGCATTTCGCCCCGAGTCGGGGCGCCTACGCAAGACTGCCTTGGGGACTGGCCGGAGAGCGCCTGGTTTTATCGCTGACAGGTGTTCAAGACTGATTGAGCAGATCGTGCAACTCGACGAACTGCTGGGTCAGCTTGTGCCGTGCATCCAGATAGATCAGCGGCGTGCACACCTGGTGCGATTCGCGCATCTTCACCGAGCTCATCAGGTTCACCGGCAACACCGGCAAGCCCTCGGCGATCAGCTCATCCAGCAGTTGCTGCGGCAATGTGGCACGCGGCTGGAACTGGTTGACCACGATACCCTCCACCTCCAGACCCTCGTTATGGTCTTCCTTCAACTCGTCGATCTCGGCCAGCAGGCCGTACAGGGCGTTGCGCGAGAAGCTGTCGCAGTCGAAGGGAATCAACACGCGGTCTGCCGCGATCAAGGCTGAAACCGTATAGAAATTCAGTGCCGGCGGCGTATCCAGGTAGATGTGGTCGTAATCTTCGGCCAGCTCGTCGAGCAGTTTGCGCAGTTTGTTGATCTTGTGTTTCTGCTCCAGTTTCGGCTGCAGCTCGGCCAGCTCTGCCGTGGCGGTGACCACGTGCAGGTTGTCGAACGGCGTCTCATAGATATCCACCTTGCCCTTCTTGGCGAACGGCCCGGAAGACAGGGTCTGTTTGAAGAAGTCGGCAATGCCCATGGGAATTTCCTCACCAGTGAGCCCGGTGAGGTAATGGGTCGAGTTGGCCTGGGCATCCAGGTCGATCAGCAGCGTACGGTAGCCCTGCGCCGCACTGACCGCCGCGAGATTACAGGCGATGCTGGACTTGCCCACGCCCCCCTTCTGATTGAACACCACACGTCGCATCGCCGCTCTCCCTGATCTGGAATGTTCCGAATTCTATGCAAAGCCCATGACAGTCGGTAGGCACCAAACCTCAAAAAGTGGCCTTACGCCACCAAGCATGGTAGGTTGCGCCCGCGCCAACGGCGCATCAGGACAACACGCACAACAAGGAAATGCAATGCAGTACCTGCGTACACTTTTGATCGGCAGCCTGCTGGTAATTACCACAGGCTGCGCCAACGGACTGAACTCCGTACAGAAAGCTGAACTCGACGCCTATGAAGCCCGCGGCATGGCTATTCAGGAAAAAAGCCCAGGCGCCGGCGCAGCGCTCGGGCTGCTGCCTGGCGGCGGCTCCTTCTACGGACGTGAGTATGGGTTTGGAGTGGCCAACTTGCTGCTCTGGCCTCTGTCGATTCTGTGGGACCCGATCAGCGGCTACGATGCCGCACGCGCCATCAACTACAACGTGACCAAGGCGCATGTCGCCAAGCTACACGAACGTGACCTGCAGGAGTTGGACGATCAGTTGGGCAGTGGCCAGCTTGATCTCGCGCAGTACACCTTGGAGAAACGCAAGGTCGATACCAAATACCGAGCAGGTTTCTGACAAGAAAGCCCGGCAATGCCGGGCTTTTTCATTGCATCACTGGTGATACTGCGCGGACAGCTCGTGCACGGCCTCGAAGAAGGCGCCCGCGTGGGCCGGGTCGACTTCCGGGGTGATGCCATGACCGAGGTTGAATACATGGCCGCTGCCAGCACCGTAGGCGGCCAGGATGCGCGCCACCTCGGCACGAATCGCCGCCGGCTTGGCGTAGAGCACCGCCGGGTCCATGTTGCCCTGCAGGGCGACCTTGGCACCGACACGGGCGCGAGCGCTGCCGATGTCGCAGGTCCAGTCCAGGCCCAGCGCTTCTGCGCCGGTATCAGCCAGGGATTCGAGCCACAGACCACCGCCCTTGGTGAACAGGATCACCGGCACACGGCGGCCATCATGCTCGCGAATCAGGCCATCGACGATCTTCTTCATGTAGGCCAGGGAGAACTCCTGATAGGCCGCGGCCGACAGCGCACCGCCCCAGGAGTCGAAGATCTGTACCGCCTGCGCACCGGCCAGGATCTGGCCGTTCAGATAAGCGGTGACTGACTGCGCCAGCTTGTCGAGCAGCGCATGCAAGGCTTGCGGGTTGTCGTAGAGCATCGCCTTGGTCTTGCGAAAGTCCTTCGACGAACCGCCTTCGACCATGTAGGTGGCCAGCGTCCACGGGCTGCCGGAGAAGCCGATCAGCGGCACACGACCATCGAGTTCACGACGAATGGTGCGCACGGCGTCCATCACATAGCCCAGATCCTTCTCCGGGTCCGGCACGGGCAGCGCGTCGATGTCGGCCAGGTTGCTGACCACCTTCTTGAAGCGCGGGCCTTCGCCGGTCTCGAAGTACAGACCCTGACCCATGGCATCGGGAATGGTGAGGATGTCGGAGAACAGGATCGCCGCATCCAGTTGCGGGTAGCGATCCAGCGGCTGGATGGTGACCTCGCAGGCCAGCTCCGGGTTCTTCATCAGGCTCACGAAGTCACCGGCCTTGGCCCGGGTCGCCCGGTATTCCGGCAGATAGCGACCGGCTTGGCGCATCATCCAGATCGGCGTGACGTCCACGGGTTGCTTGAGCAGGGCACGCAGGAAACGGTCGTTCTTCAGGGCGGTCATGGCAGAGTCCTAGAAAAAAGTGCGGGCATTTTCGCAGACCACAAAACAAAAGGCACGGCGGGGGCCGTGCCTTTTGTCTATCGCGACGATTTGCCTCGACCCAACGCCTGCGCTGAGCGTTACGAACGGGGTCAGGCCGGGCGCAGAGCTTAGACGCCCAGGTAGTCGAGGATACCTTCGGCGGCGTTGCGGCCTTCGAAGATCGCCGTCACCACCAGGTCGGAACCACGCACCATGTCGCCACCGGCGAATATCTTCGGGTTGCTGGTCTGGTGCTTGAACTGCGACTGCTCGGGCGCCACGACGCGGCCCTGGCTGTCGGTCTGGATCTCGAACTGCTCGAACCAGGGCGCCGGGCTCGGGCGGAAACCGAAAGCGATCAGCACGGCTTCGGCCGGAATGATCTCCTCGGAGCCCGGGATCGGCTCGGGGCTGCGACGGCCACGGGCATCAGGCTCACCGAGACGGGTCTCGACCACCTTGATGCCTTCCACCTTGTCTTCGCCAACGATGGCGATGGGCTGCCGATTGAAGAGGAACTTCACGCCCTCTTCCTTGGCGTTCTTCACTTCCTTGCGCGAGCCCGGCATGTTCTCTTCGTCACGGCGGTAGGCGCAGGTCACGGCCTTGGCGCCCTGACGGATCGAGGTGCGGTTGCAGTCCATCGCGGTGTCGCCACCACCCAGTACCACGACGCGCTTGCCCTTCATGTCGATGAAGTCTTCCGGCGCCTTCTCGAAACCGAGGTTGCGATTGACGTTGGCGATGAGGAAGTCCAGCGCGTCATAGACGCCCGGCAGGTCCTCGCCCGGGAAGCCACCTTTCATGTAGGTGTAGGTGCCCATGCCCATGAATACGGCATCGAATTCGGCGAGCAATTCATCCATGCCGATGTCCTTGCCGATCTCGGTGTTCAGGCGGAACTCGATGCCCATGCCGGTGAAGACTTCACGACGGCGGCTGAGCACGGTCTTTTCCAGCTTGAACTCGGGAATGCCGAAGGTCAGCAAGCCACCGATTTCCGGGTTCTTGTCGAACACCACCGGCGTCACGCCGTTGCGCACCAGCACATCGGCGCAGCCCAGGCCGGCCGGGCCGGCACCGATCACCGCGACACGCTTGCCGGTCGGCTTGACCTTGGACATGTCCGGGCGCCAGCCCATGGCGAAGGCGGTGTCGGTGATGTACTTCTCCACCGAACCGATGGTCACCGCGCCGAAGCCGTCATTGAGGGTGCAGGCACCTTCGCAGAGACGATCCTGCGGGCACACGCGGCCGCAGACTTCCGGCAGGGTGTTGGTCTGATGCGAGAGCTCGGCGGCGGCCAGGATGTTGCCTTCCGACACCAGCTTCAGCCAATTGGGAATGAAGTTGTGCACCGGGCACTTCCACTCGCAATAGGGGTTACCGCAGCCCAGGCAGCGGTGCGCCTGGTCGGCAGCTTGCGCCGGCTTGAAGTTGTCGTAGATCTCGACGAACTCCTTCTTGCGCTGACGCAGCAGTTTCTTCTTCGGGTCTTTGCGCCCGACTTCGATGAACTGGAAGTCGTTATTCAGACGTTCAGTCATTGCATTACCTCATCAAACCACTTCAGGCGCATTCTTATTGCGGGTTGGCACGGGTGCTGGACAGCAGGGACTTCAGGCTGGCCGCTTTCGGTTTCACCAGCCAGAACTTGCGCAGGTAATCGTCCAGGTTCTCCAGCAGGTTCTGACCCCACTCGCTGCCGGTCTCTTCAACGTACTCGGCGAGCACGCTTTCGAGGTGGCTGCGGTAGGCCTCCATCGCTTCGTTGTTGATGCGCTGGATTTCCACCAGTTCGTGGTTGACGCGATCGTAGAAGCCGTTGTCCATGTCGAGCACGTAGGCGAAACCGCCGGTCATGCCCGAGCCGAAGTTGTAGCCGGTCTTGCCCAGTACGCAGACGAAACCGCCGGTCATGTACTCGCAGCAGTGGTCACCGGTGCCTTCCACCACGGCATGGGCGCCGGAGTTACGCACGGCGAAACGCTCGCCCGCAGTGCCGGTAGCGAACAGCTTGCCGCCAGTGGCGCCATACAGGCAGGTATTGCCGATGATGGCGCTGTCCTCAGTGGCGAACGGGCTGCCGGCAGGCGGGGTGATGACGATCTTGCCTGCGGTCATGCCTTTGCCGACGTAGTCGTTGGCGTCGCCTTCCAGGCGCAGGTGCAGACCACCGGCGTTCCACACGCCGAAGCTCTGACCGGCAGTGCCCTTGAAGCGGAAGGTGATCGGCGCGCCGTTCATGCCCTGGTTGCCATGCACGCGCGCGATCTCGCCGGAGATGCGCGCACCGATGGAGCGGTCGCAGTTGCCGATGTTCAGCTCGAACTCACCACCGGTCTTGCCGGCGATGGCGTCCTTGGCCATTTCCACCATCTTCTCGGCCAGCAGGCCTTCGTCGAACGGCGGGTTCTTCGGCACCTGGCAGAACTGCGGCTTGTCAGCCGGGATATGCGCGCTGGCCAGCAGCGGCGACAGATCCAGATTGCCCTGCTTGGCGGTTTCGCCCGGCAGCATCTCGAGCAGGTCGGTACGCCCGATCAGCTCTTCCAGGCTGCGCACGCCCAGCTTGGCCAGCCACTCGCGGGTTTCCTCGGCGACGTAGGTGAAGAAGTTCATCACCATTTCGACGGTGCCGATGAAGTGGTCCTTGCGCAGCTTGTCGTTCTGCGTGGCCACGCCGGTAGCGCAGTTGTTCAGGTGGCAGATGCGCAGGTACTTGCAGCCCAGGGCCACCATCGGCGCGGTGCCGAAGCCGAAGCTCTCGGCGCCGAGGATGGCCGCCTTGATCACGTCCAGACCGGTTTTCAGACCACCGTCGGTCTGTACCCGCACCTTGCCGCGCAGGTCGTTGCCGCGCAGAGTCTGGTGGGTTTCG
The DNA here is from genome assembly GCA_946886245.1 of Ectopseudomonas composti. The sequence goes on from CAMPIF010000064.1 coordinate 9,547, forward strand.
GCCAGGCCCAGTTCCCACGGCGCACCGGCATAGCGGATGGAGGTCAGCGGCGAAGCGCCAGTACCACCGTCGTAACCGGAAATGGTGATCAGGTCGGCGTAGGCCTTGGCCACACCGGCGGCGATGGTGCCGACACCGGCTTCCGCCACCAGCTTGACCGACACCAGCGCCTTCGGGTTGACCTGCTTGAGGTCATAGATCAGCTGCGCCAGGTCTTCGATCGAGTAGATGTCGTGGTGCGGCGGCGGCGAGATCAGGGTGACGCCCGGCACCGCATAGCGCAGCTTGGCGATCAGGCCGTTGACCTTGCCACCCGGCAACTGGCCGCCCTCGCCGGGCTTGGCGCCCTGGGCCACCTTGATCTGCAGCACTTCGGCGTTGACCAGGTATTCCGGGGTCACGCCAAAGCGGCCGGTGGCCACCTGCTTGATCTTCGAGCTCTTGATGGTGCCGTAGCGGGCCGGGTCTTCGCCGCCCTCACCGGAGTTGGAGCGGCCACCCAGGCGGTTCATCGCCTCGGCCAGCGCCTCATGCGCCTCCGGCGACAACGCGCCGAGGGAGATGCCGGCAGCGTCGAAGCGCTTGAAGATCGATTGCAGCGGCTCGACTTCGTCCAGCGCGATCGGCGTGGCGGACTCCTTGAGCTTGAGCAGGTCGCGGATCATCGACACCGGACGGGTGTCGACCAGCTTCGAATATTCCTTGTACTTCTCGTAGTTGCCCTGCTGCACGGCTTCCTGCAGCGTCCGCACCACGTCCGGGTTGTAGGCGTGGTACTCGCCGCCGTAGACGAACTTGAGCAGGCCGCCCTGCTGGATCGACTTGCGATTGTTCCAGGCCTCCATAGACAGCAGCTTCTGCTCGCTTTCGATGTCGACGAAACGCGCGCCCTGGATGCGGCTGGCCACGCCACGGAAGCACAGCTCGGTGACCTCGTCGGCCAGGCCGACCGCCTCGAACAGTTGCGCACCGCGGTAGGACGCGACCGTGGAGATGCCCATCTTCGACAGGATCTTCAGCAGGCCCTTGGAGATGCCCTTGCGGTAGTACTTGAACACTTCGTACAGATCGCCCAGCACTTCGCCGGTGCGGATCAGGTCGCCCAGCACTTCGTAGGCCAGGAACGGATAGACCGCCGAGGCGCCGAAGCCCAGCAGCACGGCGTAGTGGTGCGGGTCACGCGCGGTGGCGGTTTCCACCAGGATGTTGCAGTCGCAGCGCAGGCCTTTCTCGGTCAGGCGGTGATGCACGGCGCCGGTCACCAGCGCGGCATGCGCCGGCAGCTTGCCCGGCGCGATATGACGGTCGCTCAGCACCAGCAGCACCTTGCCGGCACGCACGGCTTCCTCGGCCTGGTCGGCCATGTTGCGCACCGCCGCTTCCAGACCCAGCGACTCGTCGTAGTTCATGTCGATGACATGACGGTCGAAGCCCGGGCGATCCAGGTTCATCAACGCGCGCCACTTGGCCGGCGAGATCACCGGGCTGCTGAGAATCACGCGGGTGGCGTGCTCAGGCGACTCGCTGAAGATGTTGCGCTCGGCGCCCAGGCAGATTTCCAGGGACATGACGATCGCTTCGCGCAGCGGGTCGATCGGCGGGTTGGTGACCTGCGCGAACTGCTGGCGGAAGTAGTCGTAGGGCGAACGCACGCGCTGGCTGAGTACCGCCATCGGCGTGTCATCACCCATGGAGCCAACGGCTTCCTGGCCCTGCTCGCCGAGCGGGCGCAGCACCTGGTCACGCTCCTCGAAGGTGACCTGGAACATCTTCATGTACTGCTTGAGCTGGTCCGGGTCGTAGAAGGCCGAACCGTGGTCGCGGTCTTCCAGCGTTGCCTTGATGCGCTGGGCATGCTTGCGCAGCCACAGCTTGTACGGGTGGCGCGACTTCAGGCGGCTGTCGATGGACTCGGTGTCCAGCACCTGGCCGGTTTCGGTGTCGACGGCGAGGATCTGGCCCGGGCCGACACGGCCCTTGGCGATGACGTCCTCGGGCTGGTAGTCCCACACGCCGATTTCCGACGCCAGGGTGATGTAGCCGTTCTTGGTGGTAACCCAACGCGCCGGGCGCAGACCGTTACGGTCGAGCAGGCACACGGCATGGCGGCCATCGGTCAGCACCACGCCGGCCGGGCCGTCCCAGGGCTCCATGTGCATGGAGTTGTATTCGTAGAACGCGCGCAGGTCGGCGTCCATGGTCTCGACGTTCTGCCAGGCCGGCGGAATGATCATGCGCACGCCACGGAACAGGTCGATGCCGCCGGTGACCATCAGCTCGAGCATGTTGTCCATGCTCGAGGAGTCGGAGCCGACGCGGTTGACCAGCGGACCCAGTTCGTCGAGATCGGGCATCAGCTCGTTGGCGAACTTGGTGCGACGGGCCTGCGCCCAGTTGCGGTTGCCGGTGATGGTGTTGATCTCGCCGTTGTGCGCGAGGTAACGGAAGGGCTGCGCCAGCGGCCACTTCGGCAGGGTGTTGGTGGAGAAGCGCTGGTGGAAGACCGCGATGGCGGTCTGCAGGCGCTCGTCACCCAGATCCGGGTAGAATTGCTGCAGGTCCGCCGGCATCATCAGGCCTTTGTAGATGATGGTCTTGTGCGAGAAGCTGCAGATGTAGTGATCGCTGTCGTCGGCGTTGGCCACCGACGAGCGACGACGGGCGCCGAACAGCTTGATGGCAAATTCCTGGTCGGACAGACCTTCGCCGCCGATGAACACCTGCTCGATCTGCGGCAGACGCTCCAGCGCCAGCCTACCGAGCACGCTGGTGTCGATCGGCACCTTGCGCCAGCCCACCAACTGCAGGCCGGCAGCCTGAATTTCGCGGTTCATGTTCTCGCGCGCAGCCTCGGCCTTGGCCGAGTCCTGATTGAAGAACACCATGCCCACGGCATATTGCGCAGGCAGTTCGACGCCGAATTGCTCCTGGGCGATGGCGCGCAGGAATTGATCGGGCTTCTGGATCAGCAGGCCACAGCCATCACCGGTCTTGCCGTCGGCGTTGATACCGCCGCGGTGAGTCATGCAGGTGAGGGCCTCAATAGCGGTATTGAGCAGGTGATGACTAGGCTCACCTTGCATGTGGGCGATCAAGCCGAAGCCGCAGTTATCCTTGAACTCATCAGGACGGTACAAACCTGCTTTCATAGGGGAAACTCTCACCAGGCTGCCTAGACCTCAGGCAAATTACTTTCTAATTCAATTACTTAAACCCGAAAAGCGGGCACGGGCCAGCTTTGCATAGGCAAAAGGGAGGTCATTGTACATATCCACCCATGGCGTCACAAATTTTCGTGACGAGGGGGTGAATATTTATGTCGCAAAAACGAAGGATAAGACTGCAAAGTCGTGCTAACGACCAAGCAGTCATCTTGAGACAGAGCGCTTAGCGGCTCATTTCCTGCTGAATGCTGCCCAGGGTACGAGGCCAGGGCTTGCCCGCCTGCAGCTTGGCAGGCAGGGTTTTCACGGCCGCCTGAGCGGCATCGCGACTGGAGAAACTACCATAGGTCAGCACATACAACGGCTGCCCCTGATGGATCTTCTTGAAGTAACGGTATTCGCTGCCCCCCTCACGCACCAGCGCCTGAATATTGGCCTCCGAACGCGACCCGACCACCTGCAAGGCATAGCGGGACGCCGGTTGCTGCGCGTACCAGCCACTCGTCGCTCCACCCGAAGGCGCAGCCTGAGCGGGTGCAGGCTTGGGAGCAGGGGCCGGCGCTGGTGGTTTCGGGGCAACGGGTTCAGGCTGCTTGGCCGGTGCCGGTGCCGGTGCCGGTGCCGGTGCCGGTGCCGGTGCCGGTGCCGATGCTCGTGCTCGTGCTCGCCTCGCGCGCGGCGGCGCGCCTCTACACTGACGCGATGCAATC